>NZ_DVDW01000026.1:0-76939 GCF_015296045.1 Thermosynechococcus sp. M3746_W2019_013
GGGCGGTAGGTCAATTTTATTGATGGCGATCGTTCCTTCAATAGTTGAGTTATTGAGCGCTCCCACGGCACTGCGCAGTCCCTCTTGGGTCGGCTGGCCATTGCTACACTGGCTTGCAGGGACAATACAGTTCCTAGGATTGGTGCAGATCACATTGCCATTAACCGTGCCAAAGACATCGTTGTTGCCGAGGTTAATCTTTTCTGCCAAGAGTCCAGGGAAGTTGGAAGGGACGGCGCGATCTGTAATCACCATCTTTTGCCAGATGAAGGCATTGGCGGGTGAGTCATTGGGCAAGCGGCCTTCGATCAACAGGTGTCCTGTTTTCGTTGGCGCATCGTAGAGATAGGAGAGAAGGCGGTAATTGCCCTGCACAGGGGTGCCAATTGTGCCGCTGAGGAGAATCGTATTCAGATTGTCAAGGGTAAAGCAGGGGGGAGCATCGGAACCAAGGCTTTCCTTTGTCCATTCATTGACAGAGGGAACAGCTAGACCGCTGGTATTGGGCTGACCAATTTTCGTAGCATCTGTTGAACGATCAATGAGGTAGGGTCTGGGGGGGTTAAAGTTGGTGTTGGTGGCGGGGTTGTAGGTACGGCGCAGCAGAACCTGATAGTTGCCATTGAGTAAGCCAAGGGTACGGGCCATACCCCCTTCGGCTACGGCAAAGGCCTGTTGGGTTTGTTTTTGGAGGCTGGCAGTGGTGACATCTAGCTGCGATCGCGAGAGGAGCGTCAGGGCAACCACGATCATGATCAGCCCCATCCCCAAGACTAAAGGCAGTGTAAACCCCCGCTGCCGCTGCCAATGCCCTAGGGGCGGATAGCGACGTTTTAGTGAGCGTACCCATTTCTTGATCATTGGCTTGTCTCCTGCCCTTTTCCCTATCAATAATTAGGCTGAATAATATCTTAACTGCCAGAATTTAGTTGCTGCTGATGGTGAATTGACTATGCCCTCAATCTTTTGGGTTTTGTACAGAGTTGATATAATTTAATCGCAGATTTGGCAAAATTGGCAAAAGTAATGTGCTCTTGGTTACATCTATTTTCCATTCCTTATTGCACTTTCCCCCAGAAAGCCACATTTCAAGAGTCTCCCAGTAGGAAGTGGCGAATCTCGCGCTGAGGGGCAAGCCCAAGCCCTATTCAGTTCATTCATCCTTGGCTGCAGTGTAAACAAAATTAACAAAATTAAATCTATCTTCCATATAAGGAGTAATCGCTTGAGGGGACGCTGGTACTCACGGTTTAGGGCTTGCTTCAATTTGCAGCAGGCACACAGCTCACTCTGTACCGAGGCACTGGCGGCGCTAACCACATTTCTAACGATGGCCTACATTTTGCCCGTCAATGCGCAAATTCTTTCCAATGCAATTTTTCTTGAGCAACCACAGGATTTGCAGGTGGAGTTGCTGATTGCAACGGCAATATCTGCGGCAGTGGGCAGTATCCTCATGGGGATTTGGGCGAATTATCCGATTGCCTTAGCTCCTGGCATGGGCATCAATGCCTTTTTTGCTTTTGCAGTGGTGGGGCAGATGGGGTTGCCTTGGCCAGTGGCGTTGAGTGCTGTACTCCTCGAGGGCATTGTGTTTGTGCTACTGACCCTCACGGGGGTGCGATCGCTGATTGTGAGTATGATTCCTCTGTCTCTGAAGGTGGCGATCGCTGCCGGGGTGGGGCTATTTATCGCCTACATTGGCCTTGGCAATGCTGGAATTATCATCGCTGATGCGGCTACGAAAACAAAACTCACCACTTTTCACACATGGCCACCCATCCTCGCTGCCCTTGGGATTCTTTTGACGGCCTTTCTCTGTGCCAAGGAGGTGCGGGGGGCAATTTTTTGGGGGGTGATGATCACTGCCTTAGCTGCATGGCTAGTGGGGGCTGCCCCTTGGCCAACGGGTTTCCTCCAATGGCCACAATGGCCCTCCCATCTCTTTGGTCAAGCCTTGGTGGGCTTTCGACAATTGCAACCGCAGCAGGTGGGGTCTTTTCTCTTAGTGACGCTGGTTCTGCTTTTTACCGATATATTCGACACCGTAGGCACCCTTTCAGCGGTGGGGGTACAGGCAGGGTTTCTCAATCCGCAAGGGCATTTTCCCCGCGCCTTGGGAGCCTTTATGGCGGATGCAGTAGGAACAATTGTTGGCGCCCTCTTTGGCACCTCCACCGTGGTCACCTATATTGAATCGGCAGCGGGCATTGCTGTGGGTGGACGGACAGGGCTGACGGCACTGATGGTGGGGGGGTTGTTCTTGCTCTCACTACTGTTTTTGCCGATTACGACGGCTATTCCCAGTTTTGCCACGGCACCGGCGTTGGTACTGGTGGGTGTTTTTATGGCGCGATCGCTCTCAGAGATTCCTTGGTCTGATCTGACGGAGGCGATCCCCGCTTTTTTGGTGGTGTTAGTGATGCCCTTGAGCTACTCCATCAGTGAGGGGCTAGGGGTGGGATTTATTAGCTATCCAATCGTCAAATTAGCTGCAGGGAAAGGCAGAGAAGTGCACCCCGCCCTCTGGGGATTGGCGGTTATCTTTGTTGCCCACTACTTTTGGCGTTAGACAGGATCTGAGATAGGATGCTTCTGAACTGATTGGAAATACATTACCCTATGGATCTCAAATCCCTGATTCGCGATGTTCCAGACTTCCCTAAGCCCGGCATTCTGTTTCGGGATTTAACAACACTACTGCAAAATCAGGCGGGGCTGCGCTACGTCATTGATCAACTGGTGGAAAAACACGCCAATGCTGGCATTGACTATGTGGCTGGCATTGAGTCCCGCGGCTTTATTTTCGGCGCCCCTTTGGCCTACCACCTGGGAGCAGGCTTCATCCCTCTGCGCAAACCCGGTAAGCTCTGTGCTCCTGTCTATGCGGTGGAGTATGAACTTGAATACGGGCGCGATCGCTTGGAAATGCACCAGGATGCTATCGAACCGGGGCGGCGAGTGCTAATTGTCGATGACTTGATTGCCACAGGGGGCACAGCGGCAGCGGCGGCGGGCCTGATTCAGAAAGCGCAAGGCGAACTCCATGGCTTTGCCTTTATTGTGGAGCTGACGGACTTAGAGGGACGGCAAAAGCTTCCCGACGTGCCAATTACCACCCTTGTGACTTACTAAGTGTGACTTAGTTAGTTAAGTGTGACTTAGGAAGTGTGATTTGTTAAGCGTGATTTAGGCCGTTACCATGTCACGCGATCGCGCAGGCGTTCCAGGAGCTTCGGCCCAACACCGGGGACGGCATCTAGATCCGCCAAGGAATTAAAAGGCTTTTGCTCGCGGGCACGGATAATTTCGGCCGCTAGTTTTGGTCCGACGCCCGGTAGGGTCTCCAGTTCAGCCGCAGTAGCTGTGTTCAAATTGACCCGTGAGGTAGGCGTGCGGGCACGATTTGCGGAAGAGGGGGCGGGTCGGGTGGCAATATTACCGCCACAGGCGGTCAACTGTTGCTGGAGGCGATCGCGAGTGTGTTGCGGTAGACCCAGACGACTATTGCTATAGAGCCGCTCAAACTCCCGTTCATAGTGAGCTGCTACCGTGGGATGCTCAATCACCAGCAAAAATTCATCGTTACCGCGATTGGCTGCTTCTGACCAGTTGTGGGAACCCACAATCACGGTGCGATCGTCAATAACGCCATACTTATGGTGCAGCTTATCCCCCTCCGGTAGTAGGGGAGTGCCCACCGTTTGAATGGGGTTTTGCCAGGGGCGGTTACCGGTTTCGTAGTAACAGTTACCTTGACGGGCTTGGGCCGTATTCGCCATCGCCACTCCCATCATATCGAGGGCTTCGCTAAAGTCACGGTAGATAAATCCGGCATCAATGAGGGCACGAATTTTTACCCCTTGGTCATGGCGTTCCTCTAAAACGTTGGACAGTTCCTGATCCGAGAAGACAAAGAGCGCCATATCAATTCTTTGGCGACTGCGACTCAGGATTTGACCAATGAGGCCGTTTGTAGAGGCCGCCCAGGGTTGCGATCGCGGGGTCGGCGAAAAGCGCACCATGACTATGGCATCGCCCACAGGCACCCGTTGGGGGGGACGCACCGGCTTTTTGACCCCAAAGCGACTGTTGGGCTGACCACCGGGGCCATCGCCCCACATGATGTTAAATTCCTCGGTAAATAGGCGTGCCACGGCGGGGCTATCAATCACTAAAAGGGAGTTGGCATTGCCACGGGTATCCGGTCGTGCCAAGTCACCGTGGACATCACTGAGGGTAAAGTTCGCCGTAGTTGCAATCACTTGACGATTGTCTATCACAATAAACTTGTGGTGCATGAGCATGCTGCCCTTGGAGCCATCGGCAGTGTCATCAATCCAAGGAATCTTCGCCTCGTTGAGAATGGTCTGCACGTCGCGATCGCTCAATTCCGCTGCACTGAGTTGGCCATCGCCGTTGGTATCCACAAGCGCCTTCCAGTCGTTATAGCGCTCCCGCATCCTCGGATCCATGGCACTGACTTGAGCAGCACTGTATTTTGCCCAAGGGGCAGTGTAGGTATTCTCCATTACCACCCGTACCCGTACGCCTGCCCGCTGCCGTGCTGCTAGCGCCTTTGCCAGATTCGGGAGGCGAAACTCCTGCACCGCCACATCAATGGTCTTTTGTGCCTTAGCAATCTGCTCAATCATGATTGCCTCAAGGTCTTCCCCTTCACGGGTATAGGGGCGATAGGGTTCTTGGTAACTGTGGGCTTGGGAGTGATTCATGTGTACCGCAATTTGCGGATGTTGAGGCAGCGGGCTTAGGGAAGGGCGGATAATGGGGTGCGATCGCAATTGGGTGAACACCACTGCAGCAATTAACAGCCCCAGGAGAAACAACAGCAGATACACACCCTGTCGCCGCCATTTCAGCTTTTGCCAAAACATGCTAACTTCCCCAATGCCTGTCCCAATTCTAGGGCCATGTTTTTCGCCTCAAGGTGTTCTGCGCTGCATCGGTTGCCAAAGGCGCTTGGCTAGGATAGAGGCAATGCTTTTGCTGAGCTGCCATGATCACGGTGCTGGTGTTAAATGCTGGCTCTAGTAGCCTCAAAGCCTGTTTGTATCGGCTAGCCCCTGAAATAGGGGCAACGGCTGCTACACCCCCCACTCCCCTTTGGCAAGGCCTCCTCGATTGGGGACAAAACCCGACGGTGGCGCATCTCAAGGTAACCACTGCCGACCAGTGCTACGAAGCCAACTTAACTCACCCAGAGGGGGGAATTACAGGCCTACGGGACTGGCTCAAAAGCCTCCTAGACACCCTCACCAGTGGCCAGACAAAGCTCTTGGAAAGCCTTGCAGAAATTACGATCATCGGTCATCGCGTTGTCCATGGCGGTAGCCGTTACCAAGCACCGGTGCGAGTGAATGCACAGGTGAAAGCAGTGATTACCGAATTTAGTGAATATGCGCCGCTCCACAATCCAGCCAACCTGCTGGGGATAGAATTAATGGCCGACATTTGTCCCCAAACGCCCCAAGTGGCCGTGTTTGATACTGCTTTCCATGCTCAACTGCCAGCAGTGGCACGCACCTACGCCATTCCCTATGAACTAACAACTGCTGGTATTCAACGCTATGGCTTCCACGGCATTAGCCATCAATACGTCAGTGAGCGGGCTGCGACCCTGTTGCAGCGTCCCCTAGCAGAGTTGTGCCTGATTAGCTGCCACCTCGGGAATGGTTGTTCTCTGACTGCGGTCAAGGGAGGAATCTCCGTGGAAACCACGATGGGTTTTACCCCTACAGCGGGAGTGATGATGGGGACGCGCTGTGGCGACATTGATCCGGGGATTTTGCTCTATCTACTGCGGCGGGGTCGGACGGTTGAAGAACTGGAGCGGCTGGTGAATCGGCAATCGGGACTGTTGGGCGTCTCTGGAGTGAGTAATGATTTGCGGCAGATTTTGGCAGCCATTGATCAGGGAAATACCCAAGCCCAGTTGGCCTATGACTGCTTTATCTATTCCCTACAGCGGGGCATTGCCAGTCTGTTGCCAGCTCTTGGGAGCCTCGATGCATTGGTATTCACGGCAGGAATTGGTGAAAACGCCGCAGGTGTGCGCCGCGATGTCTGCCGAGGGCTAGCTTGGCTGGGAATTGAGTTAGATGGCACAGCTAACGAAAAGGGTAAAGGGGATCGTAACATTGCGCTGCCTACTGCTCCTGTACAAGTGCTCGTGGTTCAGACCCAAGAAGATTGGGCGATCGCCCGTGCCTGTGGACAACTTTTATAGCTCCCCATCACCAGCTCACGTTTTTTATGAGCATTTTTATCTTTCCTAGTACGCAATAGGGGCCTTGCACATTGCCACAGGTTTGCCCTTCAGTTTTGCATACTTTTGCATAAAGACACTTTGCAAACCATACCAACCCATTGAAAAGAACCGATGCCCATTGGTTATGATTGCCTTAGCAATAGCGGCATTTGCATAACCCCCTCGGGTGCAACGCTGCTCTGTTGTGAAACCCTTATCCTTGACTCTTGACGTCGTTTCGTTCATGGACACTTGACCGTTACTGGTGGGTGATATTGTGCTGGGAAACCTATTTGCAAAACCAAAGCAAGGCTTGGGGATTGAACTCACCCCAGAGCGGGTCAATATCGTGCAGATTCAGCGGCAAAAGCAGGGTCTGAAAATGACGGCCATGGCCTCAGTACCCTTGGCTGAAGGCGCTATTGAAGAAGGCCGCATTATTGACACCACCGCCGTCGCCGATGCCATCCGTCAAGGGATTGAAGATAAACGCATCAAACAAAAAGAGGTGATCAGTGCCATTCCCATGAATGAAGCCGTGATTCGCCTGATTCGCCTGCCTGCTGAATTACCGGACTACGAATTGCGGGAAGTGGTTCTCATGCAGGAAGCCCCCCTCTACCTCCCCTTTCCCCGCGAAGAAGCGGATGTTGACTATCAAAAGCTGGGAACCACCCTTGATGAAGATGGCATTGAGCGAGTAGAAATCCTGTTGGTGGGTACACCCCGCGAGGTGACCGATGCCTACATCAATGCCTTTACCCAAGCCGGTTTGCAACTGACTGCATTGGAAGTTACCAATTTTGCCCTCATGCGTACGCTGCGGGATTCGCTACAACAATTTGTGGGGGAAGCAGCAGCCATTATTGATATTGGCGATGAAGGCACAGAAATTAGCATCGTCAAGGATGGGATTCCCCAGTTTAACCGCAAAGTGCCCATTGGTAAAGAACGCATGCAAGAGGCCATCAGCCGCGCCATGAATTTACCTCCCTCCATGGGCGTTGACCTCATTGAGAATCTTACGGTTCCCCTAGAGCCAATGGATTTAACCGGAGCCCTCAACCCCAGTGGCGCAGCTATTTTGCGCGTTCTCTCGGATCTGGCGGACGAAATCCGCCGCTCCATAGACTTCTATCTCAATCAAGGGGAGAGTCTAGAGGTGTCACAGTTGCTGCTGGCAGGTCCGGGTGCCAGTATCGGTCAAGTGGATGAGTTTTTTAGTCAGCGGCTCAACTATGCCACCACTTTAGTTGACCCCATTAGTTTGCTAGGGCTGCAAACTCCTGAAGAGATTCCCCTCGAAAAACGCCCTGCCCTCGGCACGGTGATTGGTCTTGGTCTGCGTGGCGCTTAGGAGCATGTATGTACTCAATTGAGATTAACCTCCTCAAAGAACGTCCTGAAGTGGGAGGGATGGCTGCTGCGACAACCACAGCAGCAGGAATGAGTAACGTACCGATTATTATTGGTAGTATTGCCGCCCTCTTCTTTGTGGGTCTCGCTCTCCTGGGCTCAGTGGGTGCCAACCTCTGGCTGCAACAACTGGCGAATAAGCAAAAAACAATTCAAGATCGCCTTGCTGCAATTTCGCCGGATTTGCAACGTATGGATCAAATTAAAAAAGAGCAAGATCAAATTGCCGCTGAAACCAAAGCCCTTGCCAGCGTCTTTAATCAGGTCAAACCTTGGTCTGCGGCGATGCGCAGTATGGCAACTCAAACGCCAGCAGGGGTACAAATTCGCAAAATTACCCAAGGGGGAGAAGCATTGCAGGAGTTAACCATCGAGGGAACAGCGGTGTCCTTTGACGCCGTGAGTGAGTTTCTATTGCTCCTGCAAAATCGCTCTCCCTTCTTTGATGGCAAGGCCACCCAGTTAATCAAGGCTGAGCGCTCAACCGGTGGCAACGCAGAGGAGAAAATCACCACTGTTTCCTTTAGTGTTAAGACCGCGATCGCTAGCGTGCCGGCATCGGAACTCCTTGAGCAACTTGCCGCCAATGGCCTTCAAGGACTAGTGGCGCGCATTCAATTTCTCAAAGAAAAAGGAGTGGTACAGCAATGACTCTAACTGGCGATTTTGGCGGCCCCCCACTTGAGGAACCAGCACCCAATTATCCGACAGTCTTTGGCATCACCTTGACACCCCTAGTGAGTGGGGTATTGATTGCCCTTGTTGGTTTGGGAGCCGCCGTCTATCTGGGCAGTCTTCTCATTGCCCCCAAGCTCGAGGAAGCCGCCAAGCTACAGCAAGAAATTACCCAACAGGAAAATGACCTCTCCCAGCGGGAAGTGCTCCTGAAGCAACTCAATGATGTGATCGCGGGGTTAGAGCGCGCCAAGCAGGAAAATCGGGATGTGCGATCGCTCTTTGCTACCCAAGCAGCCCTTGACACCCTCTTACTGGACATTAACCGGCTGATTGTTACAAGCGGCGCTCAACTCATCACCTTTGAACCTGATAGTGCAGGTTCAGGAATCGTCCAAGATGGCTCCCTGGGTCCAGAATTAAATGGCAAGCTAAAACGACAAGTTACCAACATTACAGTTCAAGGGCCATTTCCCAGTATTTTGCAGATTATGCAAAAAATTGATCAGCAGCAAAACTTCCTCGTTATTAACAACCTGACGATGGAAGCGATAGCCGACAAGCCTGGTGACGTCACTACCACATTTAAGCTCATAGCCTATGTGCCCCTAACCCCTGAGGAAATCGCTGCTTTAGCACCCCCCCCTCAGGAGGAAAAACCCCAAGGAGGTGAGCAGCAAGGACAACCGCAGCAACCACAACAGCAATAGCGCATGGCAATTAAAGAAGCAGCGTAGATTATTTTAGGACTGAGTAGCATTCTCTTTTCGTAGGTTTGGTGGCATTTGTGAGGAGTCAAGCATCGTGAGTCAGTTTTTACATCGTCTCGGTTTAGGGGTGGCCACAACGGCCCTCATTGCTGCAGGTCAAACACCCACTTGGGCCGCAGCCACAGAAATTACCGCCATTCGCCTTGTGACTGCTGCTAACGGTATCCAGCTCCTTTTTAACGTGCAAGGGAATCTACGGCCAGCGGTTTTCACTGTCAATCGTGGCAATACCTCCATTGCCGACATTGCCAATAGCCAACTGCGCCTACCCCAAGGGGGGGCCTTCCGCCAAGAGAACCCCGCTCCCGGTATCTCCTCCGTCGAGGTCGTGCAACTCGATGCCAAAACCATCCGCGTCACCGTGAATGGCATTAGTGCTGCCCCCATTGGTGAGGTCATCCGCGAAGGACGCGCTGGCCTGCAAATTAACTTCATTACAGCTCAAGGCCCTGCTGGTCCCCAAGTTGCTCCCAGTGGCCAACCCACGGCTATGCCCCCCGGCCCCAGTGCCGTTCCTCCTTTTCTGCCGCGCCCAGTACCGCCACCCGTTGGCGATATGCTCATTAGTCCTCTGAACGCAGAACCGGATGTTATTGAACTGGGCACAAATCAGCGGATTCCCCGCTTACTCCTGCGGGAAGCGCCCGTGCGGGAAGTGCTTTCTCTGTTGGCACGGGCAGTCAATCTGAACGTGGTTTTTCCCGAAGGGGGCACGACTGGCGGGCCAACCATCTCCCTCGACATTGAAAACGAATCTGTCCAAGATGTGTTCAACTACGTGCTGCGGGTCACCAACCTCAAAGCCAATCGTCAAGGCCGCACCATCTTTATTGGTCAAGCTTTGCCTCCCGATGCCCAAAACCGTATTGTTCGCACCATTCGTTTGAATCAAATGCGAGTCTTCGGTGCGGGTTCAACCACACGGGAAATTAGCTCCGTTGCGCAAACGGGAGGTACTATTGGCACTGCCGGCGGCGCTGGTGCCCAAGCCTCAACAACCGCTCAAACAGCCCTCAACCGTGAAACTCGAACTCGTGAGGGTGACTTACAGTTGGGTGCTGTGCAGTTGTTGGAAATGTATGGTGCCAACTTGCCTGATACAGGACAAGCGCCAGCAACGGGCTGTGAGCAGCTTCAGGTCCCATCTGCAGCCGGCGGCGCCATCAGTCAAATTTGCCGTAGTACACTCCTAAAGGGTTTGGAGGTCGTTGGGGATCCTCGTACGAACACAATTACCCTCATTGGCACACCACGTAAGGTGGAAATTGCCACCCAGCTCATTCAGCAGTTTGACATCCGCAAGCGACAGGTCATGGTAAATGTCAAGTTTATTGACGTTAATCTACTGCGCGGCCAGAGAGCAAATGCAGACTTAATCACTAACTTTGGTAGCGGTCTTTGGGGAGCTATCTTCAGCGCTGATGGACTCAGCGTTATCCGTGGTACCACCCCCAATGTGGGTGGTTTGACCCCTACACCTTTACCTCCCGTTCCCAACACACCAGTGGGTAATTTGCTCAGTGACTTTTTTGCCCAAATTCAATTGGCTATCGACACAGGGAATGCGACAATCCTCACTAATCCAACCCTTGTGATTCAAGAGGGCAGTGCTGCCCAGGTCAATTTGACCCAAGAGATTTTCTCAGGGATTGAATCCACTGTTGAAGCTCAGGGGACAGGGTCAGGGGCAGCCCTTCAGTCTCAGACAATTCGACCCATCATTCGACCTGCAGGGGTGATTTTCAATGTCACAGTGGATCAAATTGACGACAATGGCTTCGTTACGTTGCAACTCTCTCCTGAGGTGAGTGCTCCGAGTGGCACCTATTCGGTCGTCTTTCCGGGGGTAGCAAACCCGTCCACAGGAACGCTGCTGTCACAACGGCGGATGGAGTCAGGGCGGATCCGCCTGCGGGATGGCCAGACATTGATGTTGGCGGGGATCATCCAAGATCAGGATCGCTCAACAGTTACGAAAATTCCCATCCTAGGCGATATTCCCCTCCTGGGGCGACTCTTCCGCCGGGAAACCAACGCACGTCAACGTAATGAACTGGTGGTGATGGTAACGCCAAAGATTATTAATGATACCCAGGATGCTGAATTTGGCTACCAGTACTCGCCAACGCCAGGTAGCATGCCGCCCAATCTCCAAAATCGAATTTTACAACCGCCCCAATAACGTTTTTAGTGTGGAGTGTTAGTGTGGAGTGTGGCTTGTTGCCCCCTCTTGCTACCTTCAGAGGGGGTTCTTTTTCTCAATTGGCAACCAGTTTTTGCCAGCCTAATCCCGCCAGGGCTTGGTTGCGCCGTAGGGGACGAGTCACCAATTCCAAGATGTCGCGGGCATTGCCAAAGCCGTGGATCTGAGCAAACGTGAATTCCACAGACCACTTGGTACTGATGCCACGGGCCTCAAGGGGGTTGGCGTGGGCCATACCCGTAATCACCAGATCGGGCTGAAGCGCCTTAATCCGCTGCAGCTGGTTGTAGTTATCCGGTTTTTCAACAATGGTGGGTAGGGGATGTCCCATTTCGGCACAGGTCTTTGTCAAGAGTTCTAACTCGGCCGCTTGGTAGCGCTTATCCATGTAGGGAATGCCGATTTCATGCACCCGCATACCACAACGAATCAAAAACCGCGCTAGGGAGATCTCTAGGAGATTGTCCCCCATAAAAAAGACCGATTTGCCTCGCACTAATTCAAGGTAGTCACTGAGTTTTTCCCAAGTTTCGGTTTCGCGCTCCGCTAGGCCTTGGGGCTGAATGCCAAAGGTAGCACAAATCTGTTCGATCCAGGCGCGAGTACCATCAGGACCAATGGGAAAAGGCGCCGTAATGAGTTGAGATTTACGGCGGCGAATCAGGGTGGTGGCGGTACGACTGAGAAAGGGATTCACGCCAGCGACATAGTAGCCTTCATCAATGACTGGCAATTCGGTATAGCGTTTGGCAGGAAGCCATCCTGAAACTTTAATGCCCTGTTTTTTCAATTCCAAGGTGAGTTGGGTCACCACGGGATCTGGCAGGGAGCCAAAGAGAACAAGGGGTGGGTGGTCGTGGTATTGGCTTGATTCGGTTTGGACTTCTTCTTTTTTTTTGCCAAAGTTGAGAAGCCGTTGAATAGGGTTACGCTCCTCTGGATCACTAACCGCTGTGGGCGTGGGGCAACGAGCGGCCATTGCTGCTAGTACTGTATCTTCCCCTTGGGTAAAGGCGTAGTCGAGACCATTGGCACGAGCAACAACAATGGGAATGCCAATTTCGGCTTCGAGTTTGGGAGCCAGTCCCTCCAAGTCCATTTTGATAATTTCTGTGGTGCAGGTGCCGATCCAAACAATCACGCTGGGGTTGCGATCGCGCTTAATTTGGAGGCAGAGGCGCCTTAACTCTTCATAATCATTGAGTTGTGCTGAAATGTCCCCCTCTTCTAGCTCCGCCATGGCATAGCGGGGTTCTGCAAAAATCATCACCCCCATGGCATTCTGCAAAAAGTAGCCACAGGTCTTAGTACCAATGACCAAGAAGAAACTATCTTCAATCTTTTGGTAGAGCCACGCCACACAGCTGATGGGGCAAAAGGTATGGTAATTACCTGTTTCACACTCAAAGTTGAGGGCGTTGGGAGCAGTGGCAGTCATAGGGAGAGCCTCCAAATTTAGAAACTATTGAAACTAGGTTTGATGACTTCGAGCAGCCTCCTCACTGTGTTCTTCAGCCCGATTACTCACAAAGGGCTGAGGGGGAAGTAAGCGAGGTTCTGGGGGCAGTTGAGCAGGGTTATCCCGATTGGCTAGCTCTTCGTCAGGGTTGAAGTTCAAGCCAAGGGCAGCAATAATGCGATCGGGATCGTTGGTGAGTTCGACAATGACGGGTAGAGCATCCACTAGGCGGGGCTCTAGGGTCGTGAGTACTGCCAGAATAAAACTCGAGGAGGGGCGCCGCTGACCGCGATAGGTACCCCAAATGGCCAGGCGGACAATCCAATGGCGGTTTTCTTGGTAGTAGGCTAGCCACTTACTGCGTGCGCTTTGCCGTAGTTGTTCAGGGTTCATACTCACTCCAGCGAGGGGGTTCCGTGGAGTATTCTAGGGGAGTTTTAGACAGCAGCGAGTGAAGGCTCTGATCCCTGAGGATTCAAGTAGAAGTCAGATAGCAGGGCAAAGAGGTCGCGATCGGGGGCATCCTTAGGCACGACACCCTCAGGCCGCGCCAAAATTTGATCGGCAATGTTCAAGTAGTAGTCACAAACATAGTTGAGACTCGGATCACCTTCAGCCATCTCAAAGAGGGTTTTGCCCTTAACCCGTGACACGCGAATATCCTCAATCAGCGGCAGCACCTCAAGGATGGGCATGGGAACTGCTGCCACATACTTTTCAATGAGATCCCGCTTACTGGTGCGATTACCAATGAGACCCGCAAGGCGCAGAGGGTGCGTGCGAGCTTTTTCGCGGACGGAGGCGGCAATGCGATTGGCCGCAAAGAGGGCATCAAAGCCGTTATCGGTGACAATCAGGCAATAATCAGCATAGTTGAGGGGGGCAGCAAAGCCGCCACAGACCACATCCCCAAGAACGTCAAAGAGAATGACATCGTATTCATCAAAGGCATTGAGTTCCTTGAGGAGCTTGACGGTTTCACCGACAACATAGCCCCCACACCCTGCGCCGGCTGGAGGGCCCCCCGCTTCAACACAATCCACACCGCCATAACCTTTGTAGATTACATCCTCTGGCCAGACATCTTCGTAGTGATAGTTCTTGGCTTGGAGGGTGTCAATGATGGTGGGAATCAGAAAGCCCGTGAGGGTAAATGTGCTGTCGTGCTTGGGGTCACAGCCAATTTGCAGGACTTTTTTGCCCCGCCGCGCCAGCGCCACCGAGATGTTGCAACTGGTGGTGGATTTGCCAATTCCGCCTTTACCGTACACTGCCAGTTTCACGTTGAGCTTGCCTCCTAGGTAATGGAGCGACACGATGACCTAACTGCTATTGTCCGCCAGCGATCGCCAGAAGCCGCAGCGGTCAAGAAAATTATTTTTTTGTAATAAAATTCCAGCTTCCTTGAGGATCAGTAAAAAATTTCTCAAGCTCTCTAAGTCTCTCAGACAAGCAGTCATTCTTTAAGAAACTAGTTTTCGTGTTTTTGCTGTTAATTTTGTTTTTAAGTTAAACAAAAATACAAAAGTTCCCCCTCCCCAAGTCATCCCCTGACCAACTGAACCCAACGCTAACGTTTGTCTGCCTCGCGATCGCGCCAAAGGAAATCTGCAACAAGAAACTGTTCTCCTGGGGGGCGATCGCCCGCATCGTTGTAAAGAATAATTAAAAATCTCAAAAGTAAATTATTTGTTACATTTAAGGGGTTGCATCCCTTTAATCGCCACTTTCTCTCGTTTTTCCTAGGAACTCGCTAGAATTTGAGGGAAGGCGATCGCGCTGCAGTTTTTTTTCTCTGCCATCCATCTAAACGAGCAAGATAAGCTCCTTGGGAAGGTACGGCATCGTTACGAAAAAGCTGTAGGGTAGCCTTCAGCCCGCTGTTGATACTGCCCGTAAGAATGGCCAATGAACAAAGATCAATTTGCCATGAGTGATAACCCCTACGAAAAGCTGCAAGTGCCGGAAGACGCTTCTTTCGAGCAGATTAAAGAAGCACGGGATGCGCTATTAGCGGCTCATCCGGGGGATGAACGGCAGCGCACCGAAATTGAAGCAGCCTACGATGCAATTTTGATGGATCGGCTGCGGCAACGCCAAGAGGGCAAAATCAAAGTGCCTGAGCGCATTCGCTATGCTGAGCAACTCAATGAACCGGCGCCAGCGAAGCTAAATCGCATTGCCAATCATCCCGCCCTTCAGTGGTGGCAGCAACAGTTGGACACCCCCAACCTGCGGGGTATCGCCATTACCTCAACCGTCTATGCTGTTCTGATGGCAATCGGGCTGGCTCAGGCCAATCCCGACACCTTGGCATTGGTGCTGTCGCTGGGGGTTGGCTTTAACTTAGTGTGGCTGCAACGCAAGGAAAAGCGCCTTGGCCGCGCCTTTTTAATCACCCTCCTTGCCCTGATCTTGGGGGCGGTGATCGCCGTGGGCATCTATCAGCTTGGGCTGCCGGGGGTCTTCCTTAGCGTGGATCAACTGGTGGGTATTGGCGTTTTTGTCACCTTTTGGTTCACCAGCAACTTCCTGCGCTAAGCACGAATTTGAATTGGCATCACCAAGTATTTCATCTGGGCTGACCCAAGGGGGAGGAGAATCGCGGGCTGGGTTTCGCCATTCAGCTGAAGTTGCACATCGGAACTATTCATCACCTTCAGTCCTTCAAGGAGGTATTTGACGTTGAAGGCCACCTCCATTGACTCCCCAGAAATTTGAGCCGGCACCTTCTCCTCACCACTTCCCAATTGCGGAGCCTCAGCGGAGAGTTTGAGTTCTTGAGCCTCAGTATCAATGTTGATTTTGACAACATTATTCCTTTGAGCCGCAAGAATCGCCACCCGTTCTAGGGCATCTGCCAACGCCGATCGCTCAACCGTGACTTGGCGAGCAAAGGTTTTCGGAATCAGTTGGCGGTAGTTGGGGTACTGGCCCTCCAGCAGACGGCTGGTGATGCGAGCATCATTGCCAATGTCAAACACCACCTGGGCGGGGTCACAGCGGAGTGCCACATCCCCATCTTGTTTCGCCATCAGCCGCTCTAGATCTTTGAGGGATTTTGCTGGAATGGTAATCGGCGAGAGAGCGTCAGGAACAGGCTGTTCAGTTACGGTAACGGCAAGGCGGTGGCCATCGGTAGCCGCAAACTCAAGGCAATCGACCTCAAAGGTCACGTGCAAGCCGGTGAGAATTTGCTTGGTTTCATCAGTGCTGGCCGCAAACAAGCTCCCCTGAAGTCCTCGCCGCAATGCCTCTGCGGTTAAAGTAACGGGCGTCACATCCTCTAACGTGGGCAATGCAGGAAATTCCTCAGCACTCATCCCCTGAATCTCAAAGAAACCACTGCCATAGTCAAGGATCACTCGCGTATCTTCCGCCGTAATCTCAATATCGCGATTGGGCATCCGCGACACCATCTCACTAAAGAGCTTGGCGGAAACGGTAATCGCCCCCGGCACCTTCACCTCTGCATCGAGCCAGATTTGCATCCCCAGACTGAGATCAAAAACGGAGAGTCCGAGGCGGCCACCCTCAGCTTGCAGAAGAATATTTGCCAAAATCGGGTGCGACGGATTGCTAGGAGCAACACGACTCAGGGGGGCCAGTTTACTATTGAGAATCGATTGTGAACAAACAACTTTCATGGTGTACTCCACGGCCGAGGCAGATGGAATGAAGCGCAAAAACGCTGCTTGTCATTGGCCGATTTACTAGCATACTATGGCAACCGATTACTGGTATCGCTTGGGCAAAAACCGCCGCACTTTACTTAGAAAAAACTCCAGCTCTGGCAGATTCAGGGGCGAGATAGCCGCTGCAAAAACGATCAGGCCGACGCCGGTTGCGATCGCCAGCTGCAACAGTTGTACCCCCAAACCTTCGCGCCCCCAGAGCAATTCCAGTCCTTTGAGGGTACCCCAACCTGCCCCCCCAGCGAGAACACTGGCTAGAGCAATTCCCAGCAAAGGCACAATCAACTCCCCCCAAGGTAGTCCCTCCAAACGGCGGTGCAAAATCCAAGTCAGGGCAATAAACGATACCGTATTCACCCCCACTGTCGCCATTGCAAGGCCGACGGCGCCAAAGGCTTGGGTAAAGAAAAAGCAAAACAGGGCATTGACACCCAGCCCCCAGAGAGTGATCTGCAGGGGGGTGCGACCATCCTCAAGGGCGTAAAAGACCCGCACAATCACATCGCGGGCAAGGTAGAAAAACATGCCAATGGCATAGACCAGCAGGAGCGCCGCCACCAATTGGGAGGCCTGAAAATCAAAGGCCCGCCGCTCATAGACCACCCGCACTGCCGGCAATGCCAAAGCCGCCATCATGCCACCGAGGGGCATCATACTCAAGGCAGTGAGTACCAAGCTCTGGCGAATGCGTTCCTTAAGATGCGGCCAGTGTTCTGGCTGTGCCAACTTTGAAAAAATGGGCATATAGGGCACAAGGATCACATTGGAGAGAATCCCCAAGGGCGTCAGAAATAGGAGTTGGGAGTAACTCAAGGCCGACGCAGCACCCACAGGCAACTGGGAAGCAAAGAAGAGACTGATATAAACGCTGATCAAAAGCATTCCTGAAGACAGAGTGGCAGGCCCCATGAGTTGAATTAACTCCCGCACCTCAGGACGATTGAGATCAAAACGTAATCGCAATGTGCCCATGCCAGCTTTCCATTGGGCAGGAATTTGTACAAGCCATTGCAGCACCCCCCCCGCTAGGGTTCCCCAAGCGAGCACTGCGGGGCCAAATTCGTCGGCAAAGAACCAAATCCCAATGATTACCGCCAAGCTAGACAGCAGGGGACTAATGGAAGGCAACCAGTACTGATCGGCAGCATTGAGGGTGCCAAAGCCAATCCCAATCAAACCCGAGAGTACGGCCAAGGGGGCCATAATCCGAAACTGCTCTGCGGCTAAGGCTTGAATCTCTGGACTTGCGCCGGGGGCAATGAGTTGAATTAAGGGATCCGCCAGCACCATCAAAATGACGGTTAGCACCAGCAATAGGGCGCCCACAACGGTGGTAATGGTTTCCACGAGGGGCGCGGCTTTTTCGGGGGGTTGCTTGAGAACCACACTGATGATCGAACTGTGGAAAGGGCCATTGATCCCCCCCAAGAGCACAAAGAGAAACCCCGGAATCACATAGGCGTAACTGTAGGCATCCACTGCGGCGCCAACACCAAATTCGGCGGCGATCGCCTGCTGGCGAACCAGTCCCGCGACTTTACTCAACAGCGTAGCAACGGCAACAATGGTGGCAATGTGGGCAAGCGAACGGGATTTCTTTTCCACAGTGGTGGCAATCCTAATCAAATTGGCTGATTTGGGGATAACTCTGGCGATGATCGTACCAGCGATCTAGCTTTCTTTTATTTCCGTTGGCAGCAGAATCGTAAAGCCGGTCCCTTGACCGACTTCGCTAGTAACCTGAATCTGACCTCGATGGGCCTGAACAATAGACTGGGCGATCGCCAGCCCTAAACCCGTTCCCTCGGACTTTGTGCCCTGAAGGCGATAAAAGCGATCAAAAAGGCGGGGCAGTTCACTGGCAGGAATCCCCGGTCCATTATCGGCAATTACCACACGGTAAAATTTACCCTGTTGATCCAATGTCACTTGAATCTGACCACCCGCAGGGGTATATTGCACGGCATTACTGAGGATATTGGTTAACAAGCGACTGAGATGATCGGGGTTGCCCCAAAGGCGATAGGCTGTCGCTTCTGAGGTTTGGGGATCTGCCAGCTCCAACTCCAGTTGCAGGTGCTTTTGTTCAATCAGGGGCATCTGCTCCTCAATCACCCCCAAAAGAATCGCATCGAGGTGGCAGGGTTGGGCCTGCAGGGGAATCATGCCGCTATCTTGGCGAGCCAGAAACAGCAAATCATCCACCAAACGGCTGAGGCGACGACTAAGGCGTTCAATGACCAGAAGTTGTTGCCGTTGGGCTTCAGGATCCGCAGTGGCTAAGGCAACTTGGACATTGGTTTGAATCAGGGCCACGGGGTTACGCAGTTCATGGGAGGCATCGGCGGTAAATTGCTTCAAATAGGCATAGGATTGCTGCAAGGGGGCAATGGCTAGCCGTGACAGAAACCAGCCACTAATACTCACCAGTGTCAGCGTGATGGTAATACCGACTAAGAGATCCCAGAGGAGGGCTTGACTAGGTTGCGTCACCTCGAACCAAGGATGGCTAACCCGCAAATAGCCCAGTAGGCGATCGCCCACGACTAAGGGCACCGTCATCTGCCGTAGCCAGCGATCCTCGCCCACCTGTACCGTTTGCGCCGTCCGACTCAGATGCAAAGGCAGATCAAGGGGTTCTGAAAACGTGCTCCAAGCCAACTCCTGATTTGGGGTAAACCCCTCAAGGTCAATGTGATCTTCCTCCAGTGCCGCAATGGGACTACTGCCTAAACTGGTTTGCCAATCAATTGCTTCTGCTGTGCCTGTGTCAATCATTAGGGAGCGGCTCACCACCTCCACAACGTGGCTAAGGGTGTCATCAATCCGCTCGATCAGCGTTCCCCGCACATAAAAAAAGAACCCCGTCGCAAAAATGAGGAGCAGGAGTGCCGTTACTCCTACGTACCACAGGGCTAGACGGTATTGAATCGCACGAACCATCGTCATCAGGGCAATGCTAAGGGAGACCAATCACCACTGGACACAAACGCTGCCCAATAGTAGGGAGATTCCTCCTTGAGTCGCTGAAGCTGGACTTGCCGCAGGGCTTCTGTTCGCCCCATGCCTCGGTGCAGGTTTTGGTAAAAGGCTATCATCATATCGCGGGTTACTCGATCATCCACTTTCCACAGGGTACTCACCTGCGATCGCGCCCCAGCCAATGTAAACGCTCGCCGCAACCCATAGACCCCCTCCCCATTCACCACCTCCCCTCGCCCCGTATCACAGGCGGATAACACGACTAACTCTGTGCCACTGAGATTCATGCTGGTTACTTCCAAGGCAGTCAGGAAGCCATCATCACCCTCTGAGCCACTCTGGCGTGCGTTAGATGCCGCCAAAACCAACCCCGATCGCAGGAGGGGGTTTTCAAGGATGCCTTTGTTCCCCGAAGAAGCTAGAAAGAAGCCGTGAGTAGCCAAGTGGAGAATTTTAGGGGAATTTGCAGCTTTAACCGCTGTTTCGGTGGCCGCAGCTTGGAGTAACACTTGGGCTTGGGGAAGGAGCGCCCTCAGGGCTTGCGCTTCCTCCGCTGTCCCCGGTAGGGGAGTAAAAGTCAAACTCCGCCAATCAAGGGAGTGCATCGTTGATGAAGAGGCATTTCCAAAGGAGCGATCAAAACTTGGGTCAGCAATAATCAAAGGGGTATTAGCAGTTACAGATCGGGATTGGAAGCGCAGAAGTTCGCGCCCAGAGGTCAGCAATGTAATCAAATAGGATTCCACCAGATAGCGCCCTTGGGCATCCACAAGCGCCTGAAAGGGAATAGTATTCAACTCCCCATCCGGCGCAATGAGCAAATGAGTTGCATTGCCAAGCCAGGGACGAATGGGAGTAATCACCTGCTCAGCAAGAGCTTGAGCCGCCTGTTGAACTTCAACCTTGGGTAAACGCGGGTCAGCCAAACGGAAACGGCTCTGGCGTACTTGGGCATCAATTTCAGCAGCAGTGCCCAGATCTTTTCCGAGGGGTTGACCTCTAGGACGCAATACATAGACGCCATAGCGCGGCTCACCAAAGTTCTGTGTGCGCAAGTCGTAGGGTCGATAGCGAATAAACTCGAGCAAAGCGGCATTGGCCGGAATCAACCGTTGAACCGCAGCGATGGTTACGGGTTGAGTGAGCTCGCGAAAGCTAGCACTGCGCAGACTCAGTTCGGCTTCCAGTTGACTGGCTTGGGTTTCAAGCTGCTGCAGTTGGGAGAAAGCTGCTGGCGCTGCCGAAGCAAAGACGAGTTTGGCAATGGCTGTGCGCAGTTTGGTCAGCTGCTCAAGCTTCGCTTGATCTGGAGCCGCTAGTTGCCGTTGCAGGCGTGCTTGGTTTTGACTGAAAAAATCGAGTAACCGCCCCTTGCGGCGCAGAATGGTTGTCAGAGCAAGGGCAGTGGCCTCAGGGTGCCGGGGCAGATGCTGGAGATGGAGTGTGAGAATGGCATTGGTACTGTCTTGAAATGTTGCCAAATAATTGCGCTTGTAATCCTCGGAACCCACGATCAGATTTTCACTGAGGTTCTTTTCCTCAACCTCCTGTACGTTTTGCAGCAGGGCAAGGGTTTGGGTAAGATTGCCCTGTTGCCAATAGACAGCAGCAAGGTTACTCAGGGCAAGGGCAGTATTGGGATGGTTGTGCCCTAGGCGGGATTCGGCGATCGCTAGTGTGCGTTGATAGAGGGGGAGTGCTGCTGCATAGTTGCGCTGATCAAAATAGAGCGTGGCTAAATTATTCAAGCTAGCCGCAATATCGGGGTGACCTGGGGGCAACGTTTGTTGGCGAATCTGCAGGGCCCGTTGGTACAAGGGCAAGGCGGCGGCGTAATTCTTTTGCTGTCGATACAGGCCTGCAAGGTTGTTCAGCGTTGTTGCCACATAGGGACTTTTCTCCCCAAGGGTTGACTCCAAGATCCTGAGGGCGCGTTGATATAAGGGCAGAGCGGCTGCAGTCTTTTTTTGCTCAGTGTAGAGGAGAGCCATGTTATTGAGGATGATCGCCACCTCAGGATGATTTAATCCTCGGGTCTTTTCGGCGATCGCCAATGCCCGCTGAAACACTGGCAACGCAGCATCATGGTTCCCTTGGGCACGGTAGAGATTGGCCAAGTTATTTAGTGTTGCAGCCACCTCCAGTTGATCTGACCCCCCCGCCCGCTCATAGATAGCCAATGCCCGCTGATAGAGGGGGAGTGCTGCTGCATAATTTCCTTGGTCAACATGGAGCTTTGCCAACTGGTTGAGACTCGCTGCCAAAAAGGTATGGTTGGGGCCTAGGGTGTTTTCCACGAGGGTCACAAAGCGCTCTGCTAGGGAGATAGCAGCCTGCATATTGCCTTGTTCCCGCAGTTGATCAATTTGAGTGGCAAGTTCCTCAAATTGCTGGGGGGATGGCTGGGCTAGAGTTGGAACCCACAGCCCCAAAATCAGACTACTGCCAAGGGCGATCGCACCCGAGACAAGGCATCCTCTGGTGTTCATTTTTTTCCTTGGTAGTTCCTCAACAGCACCCGTCGCAATCAAGAATACTGATGGGCAACGCTGACCCCCAGTTCCTGCCAAACAGCCTCTAAGAGAGGCTCTAACCCCTGACGAGCTACCGCCGAGATGGCAAAAACCCGTTGACCCACGTAGGCAGCGAGGGTCTCTTGAATAGTCGTGATTTGCGAGGCATCTAGGGCATCAATTTTATTCAAAGCTACGATTTGGGGGCGATCGCCCAAGCCATGCCCGTAGGCCACCAACTCATCGCGAATCGTTTGGTAGGCAGCCACCACATCCTCAGCCGTGGCATCAATCAAATGCAGCAGCAGACGGGTGCGCTCAATATGACGGAGAAACTCATGCCCCAACCCCAGCCCAGCATGGGCACCGGCAATCAGACCCGGAATATCGGCAAATACAGTTCCATCGCCATTGGGTTGGCGGACAACTCCTAAATTGGGCACCAAGGTTGTAAAGGGATAATCAGCAATTTTGGGTCGCGCTGCTGACAGTACTGAAATCAGTGTGGACTTGCCCGCATTAGGCAGGCCAATAATGCCCACTTCGGCCAGTAGCTTCAGTTCTAGCCGTAGATGCCGCTCTTCCCCCTCCAAGCCCGGTAGGGCATAGTCTGGTGCCCGCTGATGATTGCTGAGGAAGTGCTTATTCCCTAACCCCCCTTTGCCTCCCTTAGCCACCAGCAGCGTTTGACCGGGGGTAGTCAAGTCTCCCAGCAATTCCCCGGTTTGCGAATCCCAGACCATTGTGCCGCAGGGCACCTCAATCACTAAATCCGCACCACAGGCACCGGTACGGTTATTCGGTCCGCCCCGTTGGCCATTTTCGGCCTTGAAAACATGGGCATAGCGAAAGTCCAGCAGCGTTTGTAAATTGGAGACTGCCTTGAGAATCACCGAGCCACCATTGCCACCATTGCCCCCCGATGGCCCCCCTGCAGGCACATACTTTTCACGGCGAAAGGCAATAATGCCGTCACCCCCTTTGCCGGCTTTGACGTGAATTTCTGCAAGGTCAATAAATTGCATGTTGGCCGCAATCAGTTCCTGATCGGTTGGATATTTGAGTCATATTTGAGTATTGTATGCTGCCAACTTGTTGATAGTTCTTTTTATGGGGACGACATAGACGCCCAAGGATGAAACTCCCTATCGAAGACCCTTGATGAATGTCCTAGGAGAAAAGAGCAACATGGTAGGCTTAAGGGAATTTTAGGGTGGCGAGGCAATGGTGTTTATTCGATGGCAACGCCAACGACAACCGGCTCCGCCTGAAGAAGGGGTCCTATTTTGGCGACTGGTGTTGTGGCTAGGGGTGGCCTTGATCTCCGGCAGCCTAGGGGCACTCTGGGGGCTACTCAGTCAGAGCACACCGCTCATGCAGCGATCACTCAGCAGTCAGGAGTGGCAGGCGTTTCAACGGGGCGATCGCTGGACAGGGGCAAGGCTCCATCAGCCGCTAAATTTATTGCTCATTGGCTCTAAGGTCTTAACTTCCGACTTAGATCACCCCCCCGACCCCAACCTGACCTACCATGCCCTAGTTAATTCCGTTGAGGGGCTATCGGACTCACTTCTACTGGTGCGCTTTGACCCAGTGCAGCAACGTTTAGTGATACTATCAATTCCCCGCGATACGCTGACCTTTATTCCCGGCCGCGGGGATGCCAAAATCAACGAAGCCAATGCCCTTGGGGGACCAGCGTTGGCGGCAGCAACCGTCAGTGAGCTGTTGGGAGATGTGCCCATCGATCGCTATTTGCGCATTAATGTTCAAGGAATCGAGAAACTCATTGACACCCTTGGGGGTGTGACCCTGGATGTGCCCATAGCTATGCGCTATCGCGATGACAGTCAGCACCTCCATATTGATTTGCAAGCCGGACGACAACACCTGAATGGCAATCAAGCCCTGCAATTTCTGCGCTTTCGCTATGATGCCCTTGGCGATATTGGCCGTGTGCAGCGACAACAGATGTTTTTGCGGGCATTGATGGAGCAAACGGCTCGCCCGGAAACCCTTGCCCGTACTCCCCAAATTCTCAGTATTATCCGCGAAAACTTGGATACGAATCTAACAGTTGGAGAACTGATGAGCCTGGGTCAATTCCTTACCAGCTTGCCGCGATCGCGGGTGCAGTTTCTGCTGCTGCCGGGGAACTTTAATGGCAGCACTGATGAAGTGGCAGTGAGCTATTGGTTGCCCAATTACCAACGGATTGCTTGGCTAACGGATCAGTATTTCCGTGACACCCCTACTGCTGATCCGCGCGAGACGGGTTTGACCTCCCCTGCCCAAGTGCAGATTGCTATTCAAAATACTACCCTGCCAGAATCATTAGTCACGCATCTGAGTGAGCAACTGGCAACCGCTGGTTACCCCTATCCCTTGGTAGCGGAGCCATTCCCCCAACCGATTCCGATTACGCGGATCATTGCTCAGCAGGGGGACTTGGCAGCAGCACGTCGAGTGCAGTTATTGCTGGGATTTGGAGAAGTGCGGGTGGAGAGTACGGGTGTGCTAGCATCGGATGTGACGATTCAACTGGGCGACGATGCCCGCGATCGCCTGCAATTGAGACAAACAAAATCTCTGTGAGTGAATCCTACGTTATTGGCGTTGATCTAGGTGGCACTGCCATCAAAATGGGGTGTTTTAGTCCCAAGGGGAATTGTCTCCATTCCCTGGTGTTGCCGACCCCTCAGCCCCCTTTTCCAGAACGGGTGATCAAAGCCATTTTGCAGGGGATGAAAGAACTGGATAGTGAGAATCGGGCGTTGGCGATTGGTATGGGCGTACCGGGACCCGTGGATGCCAGTGGTCGCATTGCCCGCCGTGCCATCAACCTTGACTGGTACGAAGTGCCTATTAGCGATAGCCTGGAACACCAGACGGGCAAACCCACAGTGATTGGTAACGATGCCAACTGTGCCGGCCTGGGGGAAGCATGGCTAGGAGCAGGGAGTCAGTTCAAGGATTTAATTTTGCTCACGTTGGGGACGGGGGTAGGGGGTGCCATTATCTTGAATGGGGAGTTGTTTGTTGGTCGAGATGGCACCGCCGGCGAGTTGGGGCTGATTACCCTCGATTACAACGGGCCTCCCTGCAACAGTGGCAATCGCGGTTCCCTTGAGCAACACGTTTCCGCCCAAGCCCTGCGGCGGCGTTGGGGCTGTGAACCCCATGAGATGGCAGAGCGGGCCAGCAATGGCGATCCTGAGGCGATCGCCCTCTGGCAAACCTATGGCCGCGAATTAGCCGCTGGCATTGCTAGCCTTGTGTATGTGCTCACCCCAGAAGCAGTGATTATTGGTGGGGGGATTAGTGCCGCCAGTGATCTCTTCTTTCCCTCGATGATTGCTGAATTGGAAGAGCGGGTGCTGCCCACCTCCCGCCATAACCTCCACTGTTTGCGAGCAACCCTTGGGAATTACGCAGGCATTGTCGGTGCAGCCAAACTGGCATGGCAACATGTCAAAGCGCATCCCTAAGTAGCCTTACCTAGGATCTTACCTAGGATTAAGTGACACCACTTGGGCAAAGGCTATGACTCCTCCAACCCCTGGGGATAGCTCGCCGCTACTGCTCAATGTCCCCAATGCAACGGTGCTTTGATCAACTCTGCCGCATCCTCCTGAGCTGCGCCTAGAATTGACCAGACTAGTGAATTGATTATTCTGCCACCCACAGGGGGCAAGGGAGTAGCCAAAATTTTGAGCTGATTGTGGAAGTGGGGCTTTGGAACCGGCAAAGGCCAATGGGGCGGCCAACCCTCCCCAGATATCTCTGGGATTGCTAACTCCCCCCTAGCGGGTGTTGATCCGATGGGCCTTATCCCAATCTGCCGGATTTTGTTGCTGAGTTGCGATCGCCCTCGGATCCTATTGGATCCTATTGACCGCTGCCGCACCAAAATGCAGGCGTATCGGCCACTGGGGGTGTCCTTAGGAGTGCTGATCAATAGCCAAGACCGCTAAGGAGAACGCTAGCGTCCCCAAGAGGCAGTGGTTGGTTTAGACTCGCCGGAGAGGGTTGATTGCAGCGAGGTGCTGCCGGGGTTGCTGCTAGCGGTGGGGCGGTTGTGGACTTAGAGCCGCTGGACAAATTTTGCTAGTCGGGTCAGGCCTTTTTCAATCGTGGCTAGATCCGTGGCGTAGGAGAGGCGAATGTGATCATCCATGCCAAAGGCTTTACCGGGGACGGCGGCCACTTTTTCCTCCGCCAGCAGGCGATCGCAAAATTCCACGGACCCTATGCCTGTTTCGCCAATATCCACAAACAAATAAAATGCTCCATTGGGTTTAAGACAGCGCAGCCGCGGAATCTCACAAATCCCTGCATACATATAGGCACGGCGCTCGCGAAATGCCGCCACCATCTCAGCCACACAGGTTTGACTGCCTTCTAGGGCCGCAAGGGCACCATACTGGGCAAATGTACACACATTTGAGGTGCTGTGGCTCTGAATTTTGGTTGCCACTTTAATAATCTCCGTTGCCCCTGCTAGGTAGCCCACCCGCCAGCCGGTCATGGCATAGGCCTTGGCAAACCCACTGCAAACAATCGTGCGCTCAAAGGCGGCCCCACTGACTGCGCCAATGCTCAGGTGTTGGGCACCATCGTAGAGAATTTTTTCATAAATTTCATCAGAAACGACCCACAGTTGATGCCGCACAACCACTGCCGCCAGCTCACGAATTTCCTCAGGTGTATAGACCATGCCCGTGGGGTTACTGGGGGAATTGAGGACAAAAAGCCGCGTCCTGGGTGTAATTGCCTCCTCCAGTTGAGCAGGGGTAATCCGATAACCTGTTTCCGGCGTGGTTGCCACAATCACTGGCGTACCACTGGCTAGATGCACCATTTCTGGATAACTCACCCAGTAGGGGGCAGGAATAATCACCTCATCACCGGGGTTGATCAGGGCCAGCATCAGGTTAAAGAGGGCCTGCTTGCCGCCATTGGTGACGAGGATGTTTTCCGCACGATAGGGCAGGTGGTTGTCCCTGTTGAGCTTGGTGGCGATCGCCTGCCGCAGAGCCGGTTCCCCTGCCGCCGGACCATAGCGAGTTTTACCTTGATCGAGAGCTGTTTTCACAGCCTCACGAATGTGGGCAGGGGTGTCAAAGTCGGGTTCGCCCGCACTGAAGCTACAGACATCTTCGCCCGCCGCCCGCATTGCTTTGGCTTTTGCATCCATCGCCAAGGTTACCGACGGCGTGACCCGCATCACCCGTGTTGCCCAGTCCATCCTTTGTCTCCTGCACTACTTTCCGTATTGTGGCACTTTGGCAGGAGAGCGGCGAATCAAATATCCACCGTTCGTCTTGTTCATGTGAGGTTGCCCGTGTGGGATACCCCCAGGGGAATTCGAATCCCCGTCGCCTCCGTGAAAGGGAGGTGTCCTAGGCCACTAGACGATGGGGGCAAGACTCAGCATTAGTTAATCTAGCGAATACCCTGAGCGTTTGTCAACACCTCGGGCAATTTTTGCATCGAAGCCCCTCCTAGGGAGAAGATCAGGGCGAGTGACTGAGGGACTTGCTGTGGAACTTGCTGGCCTGCGTTCCTTCTCGATTGTGATGCCCGCCTACAATGTGGTGAGCCAGCGGGGAGAAACGATCTTTCGCGAAACCCTTGAGAGCATTGCTGCCAGTTGCCGCTACCTCCAACGGCACTTCCCCTACGCCACTGAGGGGGAATTCATCCTGATTAGCGATGGTTCAACGGATCGCACCTGCGATGTGGCGATGGCAGGATGGCCAAATGCCGTCCCTCTGCAATTGGTGGGCCTACCGACGAATGTTGGGATTGCGGCGGCGCGGAACATTGGAGTGCGCTTAGCCAAAGGTGAGGTGATTTTTTTCTGTGATGCCGATGATTTGTACCGCCCTGAGCACCTGTTTTTAGCTCTATCGGTGTTGAATCAGCCCTTGCCGGCACCCTATGCCCCGGCCTATTTTGGGGCGGTGCGCACGGGGGTCTATTGTCGCGATCGCCTGCATCCCTACTGGCACCAGAGCCTCGAGCAAACCTTGGTGCTGAACCTGGCTGTGCGCCGCGAAGTCCATGAGTTTATTGGCGGCTTTCCAGAGGATGAGGTGTTTCGCCAATTTCGCTATGGGGCTGAGGATGTGGCCTATGCCTATTGGTTGCACCAGTTTTGCCACACTGCCCGCCTCGAGCAGCGGACCGTTGAGTATCGCCGCTTTCCCAATAGTTTCTTTGACCGTCAACTCAAGAAATTCCAAGCCGCTCCCGGCACCGTGGCCGATGACCTTGATGAGGGCGATCGCCAGCGGGAGGCGCAGATTCAGGAGATTATGGCCACACGACTTCAGGAATTGCAGGCCAAGGCGGCTCAAGGAGTGGCCTAGGCGTTTTTGTGGCGCTGGACAATCATCGCGGCCAGTTTCTCCGGTACTTCCTGAAGATGGTCAAATTGCCAATGGAAGCCACCAGTGCCCATGGTCAGCGATCGCAACTCCACCACAAAGTCATGCATTTCCGCTTGCGGTAAATAGGCCTCAATCTGTTCCCAGCCGGGCCAACCCTCCTTACAGCTGTAGCCCAAAACCTGACCGCGCCGCCCTGTCAAAGCCTGCATCACCTTAGCGGTAAAGGCTTGGGGCATCCACACCTGTACCGCCATGATGGGTTCTAGGAGTTGCGGTTCACACTGGGGAATTCCCGCTTGCATAGCAAGGCGGGCTGCTTGGCGAAAGGCTTGCTCAGAGCTATCCACAGAGTGGTAAGAGCCATTGGTGAGGGTAACAGCCACATCCACAATCGGAAACCCCAAGGGGCCTTGGTTCAGGAATTCGCGCACCCCCTGCTCAACACCGGGGATATATTGCTTGGGAACAACGCCACCGACAATGGTTTCACTAAATTGGAAGCCGCTGCCGCGCTCTAGGGGAGCGATATCGAGGTATACATCCCCAAATTGGCCGTGGCCACCGGTTTGATGTTTATAGCGGCCATGGCTATTTTTGATACTACGGCGAATGGTTTCCCTGTAGGGGACTTGGGGTAGATGGGTTTGCATCGGTAGGTTATATTTGCGACGCAGGCGATCGAGGGCAATCTGCAAGTGAATTTCACCCTGTCCCCAGAGAATCATTTCATGGGTATCGCCATGCTGTTCCCAATGCAGCGCCGGGTCTTCCTCAAGGAGTTTTTGCAGCGCGCCAGTGAGCTTCACCTCGTCACTCCGTTTACTGGGAGTCATGGCCAGGGCATAGACCGGTTCCAGTTGTGGTGCACAGGGCAAAGGGGGTACCTGACCACTGCCACTGAGGGTCTCACCTGTACGAATGCCCTCCAGCCGTGCCAATAGGACAACCTCACCCGCCGTTGCTTGCCCCAAGGATTCTAATTGCGTGCCCTGGGCACGGTAGATGCCCCCCACGCGCACCCCATTCAAGCTCATGCCATCGGTCAAGGTGCCCTGCCAGACCCGCACAAGGGAGAGTTTGCCACCTCCTTGGGGTACATAGAACGTCTTGAGCACTTGGGCGAGAGGCTCCTCACCGTTGATCTGGCGATGGGCAGCGGTTGCTGTGGCATCGGGTGCTTCGCGATCGAGGGCTGCCAATAGGGGGCGCACACCATCGTCCGTTTGGGCACTGCCAAAAAAGACGGGCACAATTAAGTCGGCTCCCAATTCCCAGCGCAAATCCGCCATGATTTCACTTTCCGGTGGTGCAATATCCTCCAGGAGTTCTTCGAGGAGGTGATCATCGTAGTTGGCCAGCGCCTCTAGGAGCTCTGCCCGCGCCGCCTGTTCGACGGCTTGTAATTCCGAAGGAAAGGGGACTAAATCCGCCGCCGCCCCCGCATGGTAGTGATAGGCCTGCTCCGTCACCAAGTCAATGTAGCCCAAGAGGTCATCCCCCTGCCAAATGGGGTACTGGTGGGGCACAAGGGGACGGCTAGACACTTGGCGATAGGCGGCTAGAATCTCCATGTAGGGATCATGGGCACGCTCCATCTTGTTGACAAAAAGGATATGGGGAATTTGCCAGTCATCGAGGAACTTGAATAGGGGGGTTAGGGTAAAGGCGCGATCGCTCAGGGGTTCACAGACCACGATCGCCATGTCCACACCCACAAGGGCATTGAGGGTTTCTTGGAGCAATTCCACTGAGCCGGGACAGTCGAGAAGGGTGAGGTCTAGCTCCCCGTACTGGGTATGGACAACATTCAGTTCCACGCCCATCTGGCGATCGCGCGCCTCAGGACTGGTATCCAGAAGACTACTGGCTTTCCCGTTGGTGGCGCGGGTAAGGCGCAAAATACTTTCTGCAAGGGTCGTTTTGCCACTGTTGTAGTTGCCCACAAGGGCAATGTTGCATCGTCTCGCCATCGGACACCTACCTTACTAATTCCCTTACTAATTGGCCTGATTTGCCATGGGGGTCAAAATTGTCCAGAATAGACCCTTAGTTTGCTTTAACTAGATCTCTTAACCCTTGGCGATCGCCCTTGGCGGAATTTGCAGTATCTCTTAAGGGAGCTGTAAACAACCATTAAGTTGGGGTTAACGTTTGCGAGGAGGACTCACTCACAATGCGCTTCAATTCCCTTTTGTGGGCTAGTATTGCCAGTCTTAGCCTTTGGATGGCATCGCCAGTCCACGCCAATAGCCAAGTGAGCCGGCTGATGCAGGAAGGGCAGCGGCTAGTGGAAGGAGGAAACTATGCCCAAGCCTTGGCCATTTATCAGCAACTGCTCCAGAGTGAGAGCCGTAATCCCCGCCTGCATTCTGCCATTGGCTACATCTATGCCCAGCAGGGACAATTTGCCGAGGCTGCCCGTGCTTACCAACGCGCGATTGAGCTGGATCAACAAAACGCTGATTTTTACTATGCCCTGGGCTACAGTCTGGGGATGATGGGGGAAAACGACGGTGCTGCTGCCGCCTACCGCCAAGCCATCCGCCTGAATAACCGTAATGCTCAAGCCTATGAAGGACTGGCGGTAATTCTCGCCCGCATGGGGGATCCCCAAGGCGCCATACAAGCCTACCGCGCCGCCCTCCGTCTTGCTCCCCGCAATTGGTCAGCTCAAAAGGGATTAGGGGTTTTGCTGCTCCAACAACGCAATATTCCTGAAGCCCTCAGTAGCCTGCAACAGGCGGCAGCCCTTGCCCCCGGCAATGCCTCAATTCAACTCAATTTAGGAATGGCACTCCTTGCGGCCGGCGATCCTGGCAATGGCTGGCAGGCAATTGACCGCGCCGCTAACTTGGGTCAGCGGGATGCAGATCTGCTACAACAGGTGGCCGAACTGGCTGCGGCAGCGAATCAACCCGAGCGAGCGATTCAAGCCTACCGCCGCCTGATTACCCTGCAACCCGAACGGGTCGCCACTTACTTCAGTTTTGGTGAGCTGTTAATGCAGCAAAATAATCCCCTGGAAGCGGCGGCGATTTATCGTCAAGCCACGCAGATCAACCCCAAGGATCCCGAGGGATTTTACCGCTTGGGGAAAGCCTTGGCAGCCCAAGGGCGGCAGCAGGAGGCCCGCAGTGCCTATCAAGTAGCTTTGAAGCTGTACCGTGAGCAAAATAACCCCACAGGGGAAACCAAAGTCCGAGATGCAATGCGGCAGCGGCACTAGGGGCTAAGCCCCCTGCCCCAGATTCATAACCACCTGCTGCAAGTCAGAAATGAGGGCACTGGGGCGGCCATTGAGGATATTTTGGTTGAGTCCCTCTAAGCTTTGGCGCAGGTGATTGAGACGATCTTGAACGGGTTGTAAAATTTCCCGCAGCAGATTTGCCTGCCCCCGTTTGGCGGCGAGTAAACGTTGTTCTTCAATCAGTGCCTGTTCTTCTTGGCTCAGTTGATCTTTTTGCTGCTGTTGCAGCTTGCGGCGCTCTTCGAGGTCGTGGCGCAAACTTTCGAGATCGGTATAGGCCTGCTGCAATTCCTCTGCAAGTTGATTGACGGCCACACTGTAGTCCTGAAACTGGTGTTCAAGTTCACTGAGAATGGGAATGAGGCTAATGCCCTGCTGCGAGGCCGGATCTTTGCGGGCCTCTAACACTTGCTTGTAAATTTTGTAGATCGCTTCTTTTTCACGAATATTTTGCCGTTGTCCCTCAAGGGCCTGATTGAGCAGATTACAGCGCTGGCGCTCATCCTCTAGTTCCCCCGCCAGTTGCAGGCGATCGAAGTCACTGGCTTCTTTAATTTTTTGCTCCAGTTCTGCTAGGGACTCCAGAGCCATTTTTAGCTCTTCTTCTTGATCGTTGACAAAGGCAGAAGCACGCTTGAGGTCATTGCCTCGGTTGGCCACTTCTTTTTCGAGTTCCTCCATGGGCATTTTCATCAGGGCATTCACATCCACTGCCTCTGTGAGATCACTGACCATGGCTTGGCGCATTTGCTGGATCATTTCCTCCTGTTGAGCAAGGAGGTGGCGTTCTTTTTCAAGAACGGACTGTTTGTAGCGGCAGAGTTCCTCCTGTAGGGCGATCGCCCGACTGTCTTGCCAAAATTGTTCTTGAGCGGTGCGCCAGGTCTCCTCCTTTGCATGGAAAGCTTGAAGTTGCTGCTCTAGGGTGGCTTGCCGCTGGCTCACTTCCTGCTCTAGTTGCTCCAGTTGCTGCCAGTATTGGCTCAGCAAGGCCTGCTGCTGGTCTAAAATTTGGAAACATTCGGCGATTTGGGAACCCCCACCACTGCTGAGGGTCTCTGCCAACTGCTGCAAAATCGAGTCCACTTGGCGAATTTGTTCTGGGGATAGGCCATTGCTGTGGCTTGATCTGAGTTGTTCCCAGCGCTGCTGCTCTTGATGGACTTGGTGGCGTAAATTTTCAAGGGCTTGGCGTTCCGCTTGAAGCCGCTCTTCCTCTGTGGTCAATTCCTCCCGTAGTTTGTTGAGTTGTGCCAGCTGCTCCTCAGCGCCAGCCAGTTGTGCCTCTAGTTCCTGGAGTTCTTCTTTGCGCTGCTCAAATTCCTGTTCCCGTTGATTAAGCGCTTCCGCCTGATATAAGAGGGATTGCTTCCAGCCTTCAATTTCTTCCTCTTGACTTTGGAAACGCTCCCGCATCCGTGTAAAGCCGTGCAAAATACCCGTGAGGCGGCGAGCCGCTTCATCTACGTTTTGAATTTGGCGGTTAGCGGCCATTTCCACAAAGACCAGCACGCCATTGCCGTAGTCGCGACTATTGTCAAAGGGAATCGTTTCTTCGTTTTGGGGGACAGGGTGCCAGTAGCCCGACTGCTCACGCATCAATAATTTCAACTCGGATCTCGTCCCCATAAAACCCGTTTTTTTAATCACTTCGGCGAGATACTGCACAGCCTTTGACCTCTACCCTAATGCTGAGACTGACACACAACTAGAACATGCAACAACCGTAAGAATACGTATGATGGATTTGAGCTGATGAAGGATGCAACTTTTGGGTTGTCCGCGATCGCTGGAATCCAGAGCCCTATATCTTTATTTTATTAAACACCGATCCGTAAGAGTTTATCAGTAGTCTGAATCACGTAGGTCAGGCACTGCAGAATTCCAAGGCCAAGGCGGTTGACCTATTTGTCAGTATAGCGAAAGGAGGGTTGCCACCCTCACTAATCCTCACTGACAGCGGGCATCCAAGGTTGTTGCGGTAAAAAGGCGCGATCGCGCGGCAGAGGGGCAATGGGTTCTGTCAGGGTAAAACGACCACTGTAAATCCAATCCTTGAGGACTTCGGCAATGCGTTGACTCAAGTAGAGGCTGGTCAGGGGAGCAGTGCGCACGGTTTTGCCTTCAATTTTGATGCTGCCGGACTTGAGTTGGGCATAGTTGACCAGGCCGAAGGTGGGACGTACCCGGCGAGGAATTGAAAAATCAATAATCGGTGCCACTACGTCCTCATCGCGAATGGCACAGCGGGCAATGACCTCTTGATCCAACACCGGCAGGGGAACTCCCACCCCCAGCATCAGAGAGGCCCCATAGTGCTTGAAATAGCAACCGCGCACCCAAAAGGGATCCATTTGCTTGGCATCACCAATGAGGGCAAGGGTTGCGGCTGGACCAATGGGGGTGTCGTTGGCCAGGCGTTTTTGCAACGGAAAGTGTTGGGTGCCTTCCCAGGCCACATAACCAATGCCACCACCGAGGAAAATGCGCGTGCCAATCCCCACCAATCGCAAGTAGGGATCATTCAACAGAGGTGAGAGGGCACCGCCACAGGCATAAACGGCATTCCCCAATTGCGGTTGCAGTGGACCCAGATAGGTATAGAGGGGGCGATCGCCCCCATTCACACCCACAATAAAATTTTGATACAGATTGCGGGGATTATAGAGATAGAACTGGTTGATGGTGTCTTTGCTAATCACCGTTTCTAAACTGGCGCGGGGATAACAATCCGTAACACAGCCCACCGCCCGTAGGGGAATGGCTTTACCCGCAATCAAATCGGCAATGACATGGCCACCCCCCCGTTCCCGCAGACTGTCGGCTTCTCCTGCTTCAGAGTTGGGATCCAGCGATTGGGCCGCCCCAAGGTACAGATCCACAGCGCCAAAACCACTGTAGGCGGGAATGCCATCAAGCCAGCACTGCCGCAGTTTAATGGGCGGATCTGTCGGTCCCAAGTTAATGATCGCCCCGGAGGACTCCATAGGTTCAAACGTACCCGTCGTAATCACATCCACTTGGCGGGTTGCTTCGGCAATGCTCAGGCTTTCAAGACGGGCTTTGAGTTCTGCCAATGTCCAAACCGTGGCTTTGCCTGCTGTAATCTTTTCATTAATTTCGGCAATAGTCCGTTCCACAGGGGTTACCGCAGATCTTCAGGATGGCGAATTTGCCAAGTACCATCGGGGAGCCGTGAGACTTTGCCCCCTAGGCGCTCAATATTTTCTATGGCTGTTTGTCGCGAGCGATCGCTGACAGCATTGACCAATGCCCAAATCCAGGCATTGATCTGGGCCATGCGACTGTCGGGATCTCGCCGTAGGGTTTGTGCCAACGAGCGATAATACCCTGCTGCAGCACGTACCTGTGGCTCTGGATTCAGTTCTGCCCAAGCCGCCGCGCGATCGTAGGACTCCGCTGCCGCTCGGCCGTTGCCCAAAAAGAGCAATTCATCCATAGCCCGAAACACCCATGCCAAGTAGGCCGTTGGTTGATAGGCGGGATCCATAGCAGCCAGCCCCCGATCCATCAAAGCCACAGCGGTTTGTGGCTGTCCTGCATACACCGTAATTGCCGTCGAGAGGTAGGGATAGGTTTGGGCAAAGCCGGGATCCTTGGCAATAATCACCTCAAAGAAAGCAGGTACGTCGTCGTAACCCGTGACTTGGCGGGCAGCAGAATCCCCAAAAAACTGCAGAAATTGCAAAAATGCCCAATCGGCAACTAAATTGTCAAACCCAAAGGAAGGTAACTTTGCCAAAAGCTGCATTTGAGTAATGGTTTGAGCATTCTGGCGCTCATATTCGGCATCGGTGAATTGTTCGCCCGTTTGAGCTTGTAATTGACGCAGGGCATCCTGCTGCATAAAGGCAACAATGCCTAGAGCCACAGCCATCAGACCTAGACCCACCACCTCTGACCAGCGCCAGCGTTTTTGATTCATGGCTCACCCTCAAGCCAAGCAGCTATTGATTTTTGTTGCTTGCTTCTCCCGGTTCAGTAATGCGCTGAAAGAGATACCCTGTGCCCCGTGCGGTCAAGATTAATTCTGGATTACTGGGGTCTTCCTCTAATTTAGCCCGCAAGCGGGAAATGTGGACATCCACCACCCGTGTATCCACATGGCGTTCGGGGGTGTACCCCCACACTTGCTCCAGAATTTCTGCGCGGGAGAAAGGCTCGCCCGAGCGTCCTACCAGCAATTCCAAGAGCATAAATTCCATGCCCGTGAGACGAATGCGCTCATCCCCCTTGTAGACCTGCCGCTTATTGGTGTCAATGCGAATATTGCCCACCTGAATCACCCCGGAGCTAGGGATGCCAGAGGTATTGGTCTTCTCAATGCGTCGCAGTACCGAGCGAATGCGGGCTTCCAACTCCTTGGGGGAAAAGGGCTTGACCACATAATCATCGGCCCCCAGTTCTAGCCCCGTAATGCGATCAGCAACATCGCCAAGGGCAGTGAGCATAATAATCGGGACATCCGATTCCTTGCGCAGTTCTTGACAGACGCCATAGCCATCTAGTTTCGGCATCATCACATCAAGCACCACTAAATCTGGCTGCTCCTGCCGAAAGGTGGTCAGGGCTTCCTCGCCATCGGCAGCAGTGACGACGGTATAGCCAATCATTGACAGCCGAGTTTCTAAGATGCGACGAATACTCGCTTCATCGTCAACAACGAGTATCTTTTCTTTGTGGGTCTCCAAAGTAACGGACACTCCTACTCAATGGGGACAGCAATGGATAGAAATTAAAATGTGAATTTTTTGTACTCTATCATTTTTTTACTGGTTATAGAAAGACTGCCAACCCTTACCAGAACGGGATTTTGCGGGTTTTTCAGAATTGGAAATCTTTAAGATATTTTAACGTGGTCTTGTCGCGCAAAAAAGCGGACACCCCTACAGGAGCATCCGCTAGTGGATTGATTCACAAGTGGTTAGTGGCAGCGTACCCTAGTCGCGATGACTGGGCTGAATCCCCACCAATGAGGGCGAGAGGCTCGACCAGGATTGCTTCACCAAGTCGGCATCGGCTTTGACACTGCCAATGTAGTTGCCCGCTGGCAGCGTCGGGAAGCGTTTGTAGGGCACGACATCTTCGCCAAAGTAGCGGCTGTACTCAGGGCTATTTACCATCGTTTCGACAGCAGCCTTGAGGCCTTGATCCGCCAAGATTTTGTTGTATTGGCGAATTTCCGCTTGGGTGGCTGGGGCGCGACCAAGGAGGTGACGGAAGAGGAACTCAATCACCTTGGTGTTGGGATAGGGGGTGTAGAAGCGGTTGCGATAGATCTCCGAGCTGGCCAGTGTACGCACAAACTCGCGGACGGTAATTTCACCATTGCGCAGGCGGCTTTCCAGATCAGGGCGCCGGAACTGGCTCGGCACTTGGCCACTAAAGACATCCATCACTTGGCAGTAGATGGCATTGATGACCAGCTCCACTTCAGCACTAGGGGCACCCACGGTCATGCGGAAAATACGAGCGGGACGGCGACGGGTGGTACCGACCCCCACTTCCACCGATTGACCATCGCCATTGCGGAAGGAGCGTCCCAATTCGATAAAGCGGGGCTTGCTGGGATCCGCTTGACGGGCTTTAGCTTCTTGCTCGGCGATCGCCCGACTAAGGAGCGGCAGCTTCGTGTTATCGAGGCGAGGTTTGACCGGCGCGAAGCTGGGCACGACAATCGCATCACTTTGCTTCGTGAGTTGATTGTGCAGTTTCTCAGTGTTGGGGAAGTTGGCCGCTGGCAAGGTGGGGAAGCGACGATAGGGCACCGTATCTTCACCAAAGGCTTCAGCGTATTCAGCACTACTGACGAGGGCTTGGACAAAGGCCTTTAAGCCCTGGGTGGCAAGAATTTGGTTGTAGCGGCGAATTTCCGCTTGATCAACGGGTGCCCGCCCCAAGAAATGTTTGGTACCCAGTTCAATGACTTTGGTGTTGGGGTAAGGGGTGTAGAACTCCTTCTGATAGAGTTCAGAGCAACCCAAGGCTTCGATGAACTCCTTGAGGGTGATCTCGCCGTTGCTGAGCTTGGATTCAAGGGCGGTAAACTCATCGCGAACAATGTAGGGGGCAACATCCCGCTCAAAAACCTGACGATAGGCCGCCTGAATCACCAGTTGCAGATTTTGCTTGTCGTTGAGATCCGTGAGCTTGAAGACCTTGGTCTGCTCGCGGCGCTTGCTCACCCCTTGATTGGCACGGAACTGAATCGCTGGCTCAGTGCGCAGTTCGGTGACCACCCCTAGTTCGACAAAGCGAGGTGTTTCTTCTTTTTCAGGGGGTACGCCAGTTTCGCCAATTGTCCCCACCCGTAGCGATCGCAGAGCCAGACCCTGGGGCGTAATGTAGCGCTCGTAGGGAACCGTATCTTCACCAAAGGCTTCGCTGTACTCTTGGCTGTCAATGATGGCATCCACCAAGCCATAGAGACCTTTCTTCGAGGCAATGTCAAAGTAGGCATTCATCTCTTGGCGACCATAGGTGGGACGACCCAAGAGGCGACGGTGAATATATTCAATCGCCTTCGTGACGTACAGTGGTGTCCAGTAGAGGCTGCGGAAGAGGTTTGACTTGGCCAAAATCCGCACAAACTCACGGACAGAGATTTCACCGTTCTCCAGTTTGATCTCAGCGACTTTTTGGCGCTGCCCTTCATAGACATCACGGCCAAAAACTTGGAGATAAGCGGCACGAATCACTCGCTGGGTCGAACTTTCAGCAAATTTGACACTGTCGCCGCCCGTGGCGATGGAGCGCTTGCCAATGCGGGCATTGATGCTGGGAAGCTGATCCAGCTTGAAGACCTTTGGCCCTAGGGTACCGGGGGTGACACCACGGGCTGCTGGATTGCTCACCTGATTGTTGATCCCTGGCCCGCGCGCAATGAGAATGCGGCGGGTGTCTTTGTTGAAGGGTTGAGGGCGAGTCCTGGGGTTTTTCTTTTCTTTTGGGAAGATGGCGCCAAACTGAATTTCCAGGGGATCGTTGCCGGACCCATAGGGGTGTTGATCTGGCAGGGGCTGATCTTGGGCAGCAAAGGTAGTGATGAATTGGGGAACTTTGCGGAAGGGAGCACTGTACTTGAAGAGATCCTGTTGGGCACCCCAGTTGCGACACTCTTGGGCCTCTTGACCCAGACCCCGCAGATAGGGCACCGTTTCTTCGCCAAAGTAGTCGCTGTATTCCTTGGAATCCACAAGGGCATCCACCAAGGCAGGGAGACCCCCCTTGGAAATAATGGCAAAGTAGGTTTGCACTTCCTCGCGGCTAGAGGGCCCACGACCCAAAATGTGGCGGAAGGCGAGTTCTAGGGCACGGCTGTTGATATAGGGTTCGTAGAAGTTTTTGCGGTAGAGAGGCGATTTGGCCAGTTGGCGGATGAACTCCTTCATGGAGATGGAGCCATTTTTCACCTTCGATTCCAAGTCGGAGATACCCAAACCGTAGGCCCGGGAGATGTCGCGCTCAAAGATTTGCCGATAGGCGGCCTTAACTACTTCGTTCTTCTCGGCAGCGGATAGCCCTGGCTTCATCACAAATTTGGGACGACGCTCGGCGGCATTGAAGTAAATCTGTGGCAGCTGCAGACCTTGTAGATCGGTGGAGTTGCGCTGCCGCACCTTATCGGAGGGGGCGGGGGCAATAAATTCGTTGATCAGAACGTCAAAGTAGGTTTCGACAATGCCCTTGGCTTCGGCGTCTTTTTCAAAATAGCTGAGAGCTGCCCGCCGCATTTCCTGCAGGGCAGCAATCGTGGCATCACTGGAGCAAGCAGCCTCAATGATTTCCCGCAAGCCGCGGGTATTCACCGCCAGAATGTTGGGATCACCGGCCACAATGGCGTAGGTGGTATAGCGCAGGAACCAATCCAAGTCCCGCAGGGATTTTTCCATGCGCGCTGGGCCATAGCGGGCAATGTTGATCGGCTTGAAGCCCACGGGCGCACCGCCACTGGACGCACTAAAGATGGAGCGCAATCCCTCTAGGAACCCACCACGGGTGTCCACATAGGTTGCGGTTCCCAGCTTCATGGCTTCTTTCATGTCAATGGCTTCGCCCCTTGCCCCAGTGGTGAATTGGGGGGCTTCTTCAGTTTGGGGACGGGAGAGAAAGGCCATGGGGGAACCACCGACAAAGATGCGGTTGGCAGCACGGGAAACAATGATGTCGGCGTTGCGGGTGAGGGTGGTGGCAATTTCAAGGCGTTTTGCCCCGGAGCGCAGATAAACAGCGAGTTCAGCCAGTTCACCCCGATTCAGGAAGCGATCCTGCTGCTCGGCTTGGATAATCGTTGAAACGGGGACTGTTTGATAAAGTTGCGGGCGGGCAACCGAGCTTCCACCACTTGCTTTGACAACCATGGTTACTAAGAGGCTCCCTTTACTTTTAGTTAACGCGCTAACTTAGATTAGAACGATTCGGGGGTGGCTCGGTATTTTTTTAAGAAATGTATAAATTTATGGGGATTTGCTGGCGATCGCCCCCAAGTTTTATGAATTTTTGTAATATTCCTTGACGGCTGCGCCTTCCCTGAATACCCATTGCTGCAACTGTCGCTGTGCTTTAACCCACTAACCCCTTAAAAGTGCTGAAAGAGGCGATCGACTTGGACGGGTAATAATTCACCATTGAGCCTGAGTTGCACCCTTTTTTCAGGAATAATTTCGCCAACCATGGCGGCGCGTTCACCCGCTGCTCCACAGAGAGCCTGAGCCAATTCTGGGGAAAGGCACAATACCAATTCAAAATCCTCACCGCCATAGAGCGCCCAGTTCAGGGCCTGCAGGCGATCGCCATAGTCCACTATCGGAATCCGCTCTGCCCAAAGAACCGCCCCCACCCCACTGGCTTGACAGATTTGCAGGACGGCAGCCGCCAGACCATCACTGCTATCCATGCCGGCAAGCCGCGGCGGGGGGACCTGTTGGCGCAGCCAGTGGACAATATCCAACCGCGGTCGGGGACGTTGATGGGCTTGAATCCATGCCTGCCGCAGTTCTGCAGGGACGGCGCTTGCCCCCTGGGGATACAAAAGGCATTCGAGACCCGCTCGGGAGGCCCCATGAACACCCGTTACAACAATGACATCCCCCACTTGAGCGCGATTGCGATAAATAATCCGTTCTGGCGGCGCACTGCCCAAGACCGTGATGCTGAGACTGAGGACACTAGAGCGACAGGTATCACCACCGATAATACTGGTGCCGTAGGCCTGAGCACAGGTAGCCATCCCTTGGTAAATGCCCTCAATTATTGCCACAGGACAGTTGCGAGGTGCTGCTAGACCCACGGTTAACCCCAAGGGCAATGCCCCCATGGCTGCAAGGTCTGATAAATTGGCGGCCAGCGATCGCCAGCCAACATCCTGAGGTGTCATGGTGACGGGGGTATCGGTCATCCCCAAACTAAAGTGCACCCCCTCAACCAGCACATCGGTACTAACAATGAGTTGTTCCCCAAGGGGTAGGGACAACACCGCTGCATCATCCCCAATCAATTCCTGGTGGCAATAGGGGCGCAGGCGGGCAATCAATTCTAGTTCGCCACAGTCGGCGAGGGTGAGCATCACTAGTCAAACATCCGAAAATAGGGGGGGCGAATGGGGGCACCGGGTTCTTTTTCCAGATCAAAGTTAATCACATCCCAGCGCTCCTCTTGGCTAGCGGGGGGGCTAAACTCAACGGGCAAGCCAAACAGGCGCAGCATTTGCGGATCTGTGGTGCCTCCCCAAGGGGTACTGCGTTCGAGGTAGGCGCAAAAGAGATCCCGATAGCGTTCGGCAATAATGACTTTGGTGGCACGGTAGCCTTGGGTGTAGAGACGATCGAGGGCATCGTGGATTTCAAAGCGAATGCCGTCGGGGTGGGTGTGCTGGCGATACCATTCGCCTTCCCAGAGACGCCAAATGCGACCGGATTGCAGGTGCATCAATTCGCCGGTTTTGGCATCTGCTTCAAAAGGGCCGTGGCGCGGGCACAGGTAAGTATCGGTGAGGGTCAGAGCGGGAATGATTTGCCGACAGTGGGGACAACGGATTTCAGGACCAAAGATCGGGTAGTGAGAGCCGGATGAGATCATGGACAGTTACCACACAGCGGCAGTAAATCCACCGCGATCGCTCTTCATTATAACGAGTTCACCTCAAGCCAGTAGGCTGAACACGTCTTCTCCGATGAAGTTTGGGCTACCCTTAAGGGGTGGCAGGTGCCAAGATAAAGAAATGGGTAAGTTGGCATTGAAGCGTCAAGAATGATCCTGGGGGATGAACAGCGGGACATTTTGATTATTGGCGGCGGCACCATGGGGCTGGCGATCGCCATCGAATTGGCATTGCGGGGAGCACGGCCCACGGTTCTCAGTCGCCAGTTTCGGGAAGCAGCGCTCCATGCAGCAGCGGGAATGCTCGCCCCCCAAGCAGAAGGTTTGCCGGCAGGAGCCATGTGGAATTTGTGTACGGCAAGCCGCAATTTGTATCCCAGTTGGATTGACAAGCTCGAACAACTTACGGGGCTGGATGCGGGCTACTGGCCCTGTGGCATTTTGGCACCAGTGACCGATGAGCGACAGCGGGATCGCTCCCACCCCATGGAGCCCGACAGCCGCTGGTTGGATAGGTCTGAACTTGCAAGCTACCAGCCGGGCTTTGCGGAGAGTGTGCTAGGGGCTTGGTGGTTTCCCCAAGATGGCCAGGTGAACACACGCAACTTGGCCAAGGTGCTGGTGAGTGCGGCTCGCCTTCTTGGCATCGAAGTCATTGAGGGCATTACTGTTCAACGTTTTCAGCAAACGCCGCAGGGAGACATTACAGCGTTAGAGAGCGATCGCGGGCGGTGGTCTGCGGGGATTTACATTCTGGCCACAGGGGCATGGGCACAAAGCCTCCTGCCTCTACCCGTCACCCCTCGCAAGGGGCAAATGTTGGCACTGAAACCACCGGGGCAACCTCTGCTGAACCATGTGATCTTTGGGGATCAGCTCTATCTTGTGCCGCGTCGCTCTGGCAAAGTGGTGGTGGGTGCCACCAGTGAAGATGTCGGTTTTCAAGAAGGAACTACGGTTGCTGGCCTGCAAGCACTGCTGAACCGTGCCACCGCCGTTATTCCAGAATTGGCAAGCTACGAAGTGATGGATACCTGGTGGGGGTATCGTCCAGCTACCCCCGACGACTTACCCATTCTGGGTCAAGGACCAGCTGCTAATCTTTACCTGGCAACGGGGCATTACCGCAATGGTATTTTGCTTGCCCCAATTACAGCGAAGCTGATGGCCAACTTGATCCTGCACCAGACGGGCGATCGCCACCTCAAAGCCTTTTCCTGGCAGCGATTTGAGGCTCGATCAGAAACCGGCGCCTAGGCAGTCACCAACTCAGGGCTAGGGCGTTTGCTATTGCGAATACCGGCGATCGCAGCGGCATAGTCGGGGGCATGAAAGACGGCTGAACCGGCCACAATGGCATTGGCGCCTGCCTCAAGGACTTGCCAAGTATTGTCCACCTTGAGTCCACCATCCACCTCAATCCATGGATCTAGGCCACGCTCTTCACACAGTTGCCGTAGTCGCCGAATTTTCGGCAGCACTGCCGGAATAAACTTCTGACCCCCAAAACCGGGGTTAACACTCATAATTAGGACGAGGTCACAGACCTCCAGGACATACTCAATGAGTTCCAGAGGGCTCGAGGGATTGAGCACTACCCCCGCCTGTTTGCCCAGTTCACGAATTTGACAGAGGGTGCGATGGAGGTGGGGTGAGGCATTGTGCTCAGCATGGACAGAGATAATATCTGCACCGGCCTTGGCAAAATCAGCCACGTATTTTTCTGGCTCGACAATCATGAGGTGCACATCGAGGGGCTTTTGGGTCAAGGGGCGAATCGCCTCAACAATCAATGGCCCAATCGTGATATTGGGAACAAAACGACCATCCATCACGTCCACATGGATCCAGTCGGCTCCCGCCCGATCTACCGCTTGGATCTCTTCACCCAAACGACTAAAGTCCGCAGAGAGAATGGAGGGAGCAATCACGACGGGCTTAGCACTCATGACCAATTCATTCCGTAAATAACGTTACAGTTGTTCTCAGTGTACCGAGGGATCGCCCCCACAGCAACTGGCGGTCCCTAAGAGCACCTAAGACCACTTTGGCAACTGCCTATGCATAGCCACTACAAGCTAACAGTACATTTTATAGTAGGCAACAAAGAGCATATCTGCACCACCAGACCATCATCCAAGGGTGAGAGCCAAATGTTCAAACAGCGCACCAAGATTGTTACCATTGCAGCCGGGTGGCTAGCCTCAGCAATCAGTGGCTGTGGCTTGATGGTTACTGAAACAGAAATTACGAATCAACCCCCTGTTCCCCCCGCAGCACCTCCCACCACCCCTGAAGCCACCGCACCCAAACCCAGTGCTGCTGGCTCTGCGGTTGCCGCCCTCACCCCCCCCACCAACCCCAAAACCTACATTGAGGGGCTTTCGAATATTGGTCGCGCGAATCCTTTTAATCCAGTTCGGGTACCAGAGACTGGTGGCGTTAACAATGGTGGCACTGTGGCAGGGGGTGGCAATGGCACTTCTGGAACAGGGGGCACCGGTACAGGTACTGGTGGTACCCCTAGCCGGCCCACACCACCAACGCCGCCACCACCCGTTGATGCCCAAGCTGTACAAGTTTTTGGTGTGGCCGCAGTGAATGGCCGCCTACAAGCGATTATTCGCTCACCCAAGGAGAATGTGACGCGCACGGTACAAGTGGGGGATACGATCGCGGGCAATGTGCTTGTTCGTGCAATTGATGCCTATGACACCACACCCACAGTGGTTTTGGAGCAATTTGGCCAAACGGTACGCGTTACGGTCGGTCAGCCCACGACTGCTCAAGGGGCAACACCACCAGCTATTTAAGGCTAACTGTGGATCCGGGGCAGGGGATAGGGCGTGCTGAGAATTTCACTTTCAAGGGCAGCCAACTGCTGTAATCGCTCTGCCACTACCTCTTGACCAAAGGACCCAGAGGCCAAGTACCAATAGGTGCCATAGTGGCGTGCCTCGGAGGTCACTAAGCGAGCAAAGAACTCTGCCAGTTCCTGATCGGGGCAGTGCTGCGCGAGCAACTGTAATCGCTCATGGCTGCGGGCTTCAATCAAGGCACAGACCAATAGGCTATCCAAGAAGCGCTGGGGTTCCTGTTGGCGGACAGCTGCATTCAAGCGAGAGGCATAGGGGGGCGCACTTAGGGGCGCAAGGGCAATGTGGCGGCATTCTAATTGCCGATTGACTTGGCGAAAGTGGTCGAGTTCCTCTTGGGCAATATCGGTGAGGGCATCCACCAATGGTTTGTGGGAAGGATAGCGAAACATGAGATTGATCGCTACCCCAGCAGCTTTGCGCTCACAGTGGGAGTGATCGAGCAAAATCGTATCTAGGTGAGCGATCGCTTGCTCTACCCACTCAGGACGGGTAGGTTGTAGAAGGAACTTAATGCGAACGGGAGTCTCAATCACGGCGGTGCTGGACGGTGAGTACAGAACAGTGGGCATTGTGGAGGACATAGTTACTGACACTGCCGAGGAAAAATTCACTCAAGCCCTTGAGACCCCGCCGCCCCAGCACAATCAAATCACTTTCCCAATCCTTGGCCAGATCACAAATGGCACGACCCGCATCCCCCAAGGCTTGGGTAAATTCGGTGGGCACCCCCTTTTCAGTGGCAATTTGGGTGAGGTTGCGCAGCATCTCCAAGCCCTTTTGCTCAAAGTTTTCCCACTGCTCGGCATAGGCACGCATCACTTCCTCGTGCAGTCCCACATATACGCCTGAAGCCAAAGGTGTCGTAAAGATTGGGTCAGGATAGGATTCATTGGTAGGGGAGAGGACATGAATCAGCATCATGCGAGCTTGGTAGTGTTGTGCCAAATCCAGTGCCGTCTGGAAAACTTGTTCCCCCTGTTCACTGTCGTCAACTGCAACGAGAATTTTTTTATACATACTGCCCCCTGCGGTTTACCTATCTCCTATCTATAGCTTAGAGGATTCCCCCAAAAGTGAAGCCTCACATTTTTAACTCGATTACTTTTGGGCAACAGTAATCGCCATGAGTCCCCCCAGCAGAGGATAATGCTTCACACTTTCAAAACCCGTTTGTTGAATCAGTTTACAGAGGATAGGCGGAGTGGGAAAGGCCTGAATGCTCGGCCACAAGTAGTCATACTCGGCTGCCAATCCATACTGACGTGCCGTAGGAACTACCCACTGCTGTAAATACCATTGCTGAAATTGCTGTAGGGCGGGGGTTTGGGGATGGCTAAAGTCGAGGATGGCAGCTCGCCCACCGGGGACAAGCAGCCGAAACATTTCCCTGAGCGCTTGGGGAATATCCGCCACGTTGCGTAGCCCGTAGCCGATCGTGATGCCCTGAAATGTTTGAGCTGCAAAGGGTACTGCTAAGGCATCTCCTTGGAGCCATTCAATTTGCGGGTAATGGTAACTCCGTTGGCGGGCGATCGCCAGCGGGGCGGCAGCAAAGTCCAAGCCCACCACCCGCCCCTGCCGCCCCACCCGCCGCGCCAGTACACGACTTAAATCCCCCGTGCCACAGCACAGATCCAAAGCCGTTGCCCCCTGAGGGAGTTCGAGCCAGTCCACGGCCATCTGTTTCCACACATGGTGCAGACCAAAACTCAATTGATCATTGAGGCGATCGTAGAGGGGGGCAATGCGCTCAAACAGGGCTTGGATATCGGTCATGGTTACCTTTTGGAATGGCGACGCTGACGCAAATCATTCGCCTCACGGCGCAACTGCTGAAAGTACTCCGTTTCCGTAATTTCTGCCACTTGCTGCCGCCGTTTTTCGTGATCAATTTCCACCCTTAGCTCTTCAATTTGCTGCTGCATGGCTTGCTCGCGCTGTTTGCGCTCGGTAATGTCTTGCACTAATCCTTCATAGTAGGAAATTTTGCCGTCGGTATCCAAGACCGCTCGCATATCCAACTCAATCCAAATGATCTGGCGATCGCGCCGATAGGCCTTGAATTCAAAATGCCCCGTTGTCTCGCCAGTCGCAAAATGATTCAGAATCTCATCACGGGTGCTGGGTTCCACGTAAATTTGGTCGCGGATACTGGTGACGGTCTCCACCATTGCTTCCGGGGAGTCAAAGCCAAAGATCTTGGCCATGGCGGCATTGACCCGAATAAACCGATTTTCGGTTGACGCTTGAAAAATTCCCTCAAGGGCATTCTCAAAAATACTGCGGTAGTTTTCCTCAGCAATGCGCAGCGCTTCCTCGGCTCGCATGCGATCGCTAATATCAATGCCGACGGCAACGGTATGGGTACCCTTCATATACTTTTGCAAAGCAACGAGGTAAAACCTGGTTTGACCATTGCGCTGAACGGAGATCACCCGTGAGGCAAATTGATCTGGAGACTCCAAAAACTCCTGCATAAAGGCGGCTAGCTCGCAATCCGCAGACAAAAAGCCCAAAGGACGGCCAATAAATGCCTCTGGTGGCAAATTCAAGGTTTCTGCCAATTTGCGATTGACCCCCTTATAGATGCCCTCAGCATTAATCCAAGCAATCGTGCCGGGAACAGCATTGAGTACCGCCTCAAACTGTTCATTGGCCTCAATCAGTTCATCGCGAATCTGCTCGAGGCAGCGGTTTTTTTGGGCTAACTCCTCAAAGGAGATACGCAACTGGCGCATCATGGCATTAAAGGAATTGGCCAGTTTGCCCACCTCATCAAGGGAGTGCACCTGCACCAGTGTCGCCAAATCGCCTGCCTGCACGCGACGGGTGGAAGTGACCAAGGATTGAATCGGCTTAACAATCGCATTGGCCGTGAGATAGGCCCAAACACTGGCCAACAAGAGGGCACCAAGGGTAATAGCAAAGGACACCAACCGTTTTTGGTTGGCTATGGTATGAATCCATGCCTGGGACTTCCCCACAAAGGCGATACCAATGGGGGGTGGATGCGGCACCTTGAGCTGCTTGCGAAAGTCCTGCAATGGGCTGTAGATAGTTGCGTAGGCAGAACCCACAATGTCAGTTGTACCGACAAACATTTTGCCCTGATCGAGAACTTGAGTGGCCACTTCGCGAGCGACGCGGGTTCCAAGGGCGCGAGTCCGACCATCGGTGTAAGGCACATTGGTGGCAATTCGCAAATCTTGGGCAAAAATTGTTGCCACTGTATCTACTGTGGACCAGGCAGTGGTGCTATCCACAAGATCCGGCATATTGTTGAGCAAAATGCCCGTCAAAATTAGCCCTTGAAATTGGTTGTTTTCATAAAGGGGCTTGGCGGCAAAGGCTAGTAAGCCAATATTGCCGTCCGCAATGGGGTAGGTACCCGTAGGGGCCGGCTGCTGATTAGGGGGTAGATTGGCAATGGGTTGAGGACGCAATGTAATCTTTGCCTGCTGTGCTAAGCCCAGTTCTTGTAACTGTTCACGATTGAGGAGTACCAGACCGCTAATCAGTTGCTGGCGATCGCGAGCCAGTTGGAACATCGGTAAGTTAGCAATACTGTTGGCTTGATGCCGGCTGAGACGATAGGGGGAATGGGTTTCGGGAGTCAAGTCGAGGAGCGCCTCTCCCGTTTTAGCCAAGACCATTGTTTGCTGTGCCAGTACCCTACCCCTCGCATCGGCCACCAGCATCAGGTTCATGGGGCGTTCAGTCCTATCCACTTCCGCAAGAATAGCTTGGATAGCGGCAGGATTCAAAACACTGACAAGGGATTGACCCACATGTCGCGCATAGATTCCACTGGCAATTAAGAGGGCTTGGATGCGAGACTCATAGGCCAAATTGTCGATTTCCCACTGCAAATCCCGCAAACTAGAGCGCAGTTGCTGATCGAGGTGATGCTCAAAGCTGCGATAGCTGACTTGAATCAGGGCTTCAGTAATAATCACGGCTGGAAAGAGCGCCGCCAGCGCCAAGGCCAAGGTAAATTTCCAACGCAGACTTAACCGCTGCCATGAGATCGCAAATCGTTGAGATAAGGCGCTAGCGGAATTTTTCATCAAGATTGATACCGAGGCGACTGCAACTGCCGCAATTGTCACCTTCCAAGCTTGAGCGTTGCTGGCAGTACTCTGATCATAGACGACATTAAAAACGGTAACGGAACTCAAGAAAGCCTGTGCCCTGACCACTGGTGCTCACCTGTCCGCCAAGGCGAATCTGCTCTGTCACCTGAAACCCAAGGTTAAAGCGCGTCGGATCATTGGGGGCAGTTAGCAACTGCAAGAGGGAGACCGAGGTAAAACTATTTACTTGGAAGCCGAGTTCAGCCCCCACGGCAAGGGTTGGGGCTTGGCTTTGGGCTTGGCGATCGGGGGGCACCACGGCTGGAAAAATCCGAAACGAGGTGCGGTTACCCGTGGCCTGATCAATCAATGCCTGTAGGTTATTGAAAAGAGCAGATCCGGCGAGACTGGCGACGACTGTTTCTCCCCCCACTTGGTTGAGATCTGCAATTGAGCCACCGCCCATCAATGCCAGTAGTTCAGTTGGGCTACGGGAGGGGGTACTGGATAGCTCAAGCACCGCAGGTAAATTGGTTTGGAGTTGACTGGCACGACCATTGATGCGGGCAGTGATCCGAATGGTGTTCAACGTTCCTAGGCTGGTGGCTGTCACGGAACCCACATCCGATAGTCGCGTCACCGTACCGGGGGTATACACTTCAGTGGCAGTGGCAGCAAGGGTGAGGTTGAGTTCGGGATCCAAGCCATTGGCGGGGGTAAAGAGCACATAGTTATCCGCTCGCCGCTGGAGCAGAAAGAGGGTGGTAAAAAGATTCAGTTGCCCTCCCGTGAGGCGAATTTTGCCGTCAGGCTGAAGACTATCGAGGCCGCCATTGAGGGTTAAACGACCAGTGGCCGTTAGGTTGAGAACGGGCGATCGCGTCACCCGCAAGGAATCTAAGATATTAATTTCTAAATTCCCAAAGACCAGTGGTTCAAATAGAGAGTTAGCAGGAGTGGCTAACCCATTGCCATTAGCAAAACCATTGATTGCGCCTAAATCCAAGCGGCCTTGGCTGAGTTGGACACTGCCCCCCAGATCAGGACTTAGGAGGGTATCCCTAATTACGAGTGTGCCATCTACTGCACCGCGATAGATATTGCCGGCATTCACTTGCAATTGTCGCAGGGAAGCAGTGAGGGGTGTTGCAGCATCTGGATCATCTGCGGCCAAGGGAGTCTGAATTGGCAGCACCCCTGTCATGGTAATTTGCCCTTGGCTAAAGCGACCTTGAATCCCATCCACCCGTAGGCGATCGCGATCGAAGCGCACCCGTGCACTGAGATTTGTCACTGGCTCCTCAAAGGCAGGAGTTTTAATAACCGCATCATCCAAACTAAGGAGGCCATTCACAATGGGAGCGTCCCATGTGCCCCGCAGTTGAGCTTGGAAAAGCCCCTTTCCTTGTTGCCATTGCACCTGATCCGTCAAGAGGTTGATGAAGGACAAGCCCTCATCCTTGACACTCACATCTAGGGCTAACTGCGGATCTACCACTGGTCGCGGATCAAGGGGATAGATCAAGGGAACTGAACCCGTCACCCTCAGGGGTTCTGGCGTATCCAAGCGGGCGATCGCCTGCAGGGCAAGCCGATTTTGGGCATAGCGGAATGTGGCATTGGCAACTTCAAGGGGACGTTGATTCAACCGACCCTCCGCAAGGGTAGCCTCACCCGCGAGAATGGGCTGCTGCCATGAGCCAGTTAACACCGCTTGGGCATTCACTTGACCCTCCAGATCCACCCCCGGCGGCAAGAGACTGGCCACAAGACCCACAGGGAATTGCGCTAGCCGCAGTTGGGCCTTTTGCTGGTTACCGCCGAAAATGCCATTGACATTCAATTGCCCACCGTTGATGAGCATATTGAGGGTCGTCAGCACCAGTCGATTTTGGGCAAAGCGACCGCGACCAAGAAACTGATCCACTTGGTAATTTCCCCACTGCCAATTGGCGCCCTTGAGATCAAAGCTGGCCACAAGACCTGACTGGGGGGTTTGACTCAGATTGATTTGGCCATTAAACATGCCCTGAAGCTGATCTAGGGAGGGCAGTAGTTCCGGCCGCCGCACCAAAGCCGCTTGGGCTTGTAGCATCTCGATTTCGGCAAGGCGGCGAATTTGCGTTAGCAGTGATACTGGCAGACCTTCCCCTGCGGTGGGTGTACCCAAATCTGCAGCAGTGCCCCGAGCGGTGGGTTGAGCAATCCCGAGGACAGTGGCTAGTCCTGTCAAATCCGCCAAATTGCCTTGGGCAATCGCCAGCTGCGCCCCCAATTGCTGAGGCTGGAGATCGGCAGTGAATTCATAGCGACTTTTCCCTTTTTCAAAAAGGCCCGATTGAATCGTCAGGCGATCGCGCCTCAGACGAAATTGCCCTTGCAGGCGATCGCCCCGCCATGCCCCTAATCCCGGTCGCTCTACCGTAAAACTGCCCTGAGCGCTTGTCCAGTTTTGCAACTGTAGCTCGCCAGAGGCGACTCCTGCGAGAATGGCATCCCTAGGAAATTCCGGCAAACGTAACCGCAGGGATTCCACGGGAAATTGCTGAAGACGCAGATCAAAGATTTCCCCTTGGCGCTGACCAATGAGTTGCGCCTGTTGCCGTTGAATCAGCAGGGAGTGGGGTAAGCCATCGGCATCCAGACGAAGCGCCAAGCGATCGCCCCCACCCTGTAAATTGAGGGTTGCCCCCTGTTGTTGGCCCAGGGCAACCGTGCCCGTGAGTTGAGGGGCAAAGCGTAAATCATTCACTGCCAATCCTTGGGTCAGCAGTGTCCCCTGAAACTGGAGCCGATTGAGGCGGCCTGTGAGTTGGCCTTCAAAGGACGTTGTGCCGGCAAGGACGAGGGAAACAGGGAGATTCGGTTTCAAGACGGTACTTAACCTACTCAGGGAGAGATTCCTGGCTTGGATGCCCAATTGAATGTCAGTAGGTTTTAAAGCCGCCAAATCAACGCCAATGGTTCCTTGGGCGCGGATAGCACCGAGGGTGGCTTGTTGGACTTGCAATTGCTGGCCATCCCAGTTCACAGCCGCAATCAGGGGATCCCCTGTGGGGGTTTGATCGACTTCGAGATTGGCACTGGCGCGAATCGCTGGCAACGTCAGTTGATCCACTCGCCCTTGGGCGATCGCCTGCCCCCTGAGCCGACCTTGTAAATCTTGATTCAACTGCCGCAGGGGAATATTTGCGACCTGAGCCTGTAACTGCCACCGACCAGCAGCGGCTTGCACTTGACCCCGCAGACTCCCGCCGAGAAACTGCATTTGAAACTCAGGAACAACCAGTTGGGTTTGCGTCAGACGAGCGGTGCCCCGCAGTGGATACTGAGCAGTCGGTAGTTGAAAGGCCGCATTGGCCTGCCAAGCCTCTGGGGTACGCAGACTGCCACGAAAATCCAAGTGCGCAAAGCCCTCCCCTAGGGATATGGGGGGAACCACATCATAGCGGCGGGCGATCGCCTGCAGATTCACCCGCTGCACTTGTGCTTGGCCGCGAAACTCCCCTGTGGGCTGTATCCCTACCGTTGCCCGTACCTCACCCCCATCCACCAACTGGGCGCGGACATCCATCAGCCTAACCCCCCCCTCAAGGGAGGCCATAAATGGCAGCCTCACCTGTTGCAGTTGCAGTTGATCCACTTGGAGAGGTCTTTGGCTGCGCAGTTCACCCACGATTTTAGGATTCTCCAGATCCCCCTGCAGGCGGAAGGTAGGAACTTCTACTTGACCCTTGAGGGGAACAGGCGGCGTAATCTGCAAGGCCCTCAAGGTGGGGATGAGGTCAAACCTCGACACTTGAGCATTGATATTCCAGCCCCTTTCAGGACTAACCGTGCCTGCAGCCTGCCAGCGGACGTTAGCGATCGCCCCGCGCAAATAGTGGAGCTTTGCCTGATTGCCCTGCAATTGCACATGGGCCTGCACTGCTTTGATATCCTGGGGCACAAAGGCCGTGCGCAGCCTACCATCGCGCAACCAAATTTGACCCGTGACTTGGGGTGTTTCTGACAGAGGAAGGCGAACGCGCAACTGCCCCGCCAGTTGGCCCCCTTGGACACGAATGGTCCTTGGCAGAATCTCATTACCGAGCGCAAGGGGAATCTTCCTAAAGCGCAAATCCAGTTGTCCCCTTTCTTGGGATTGGTTCCAGTCCCCCTGCAATCGCCATTGGCCACCGCCGGCCAGGTGTCCTGCCAGTTGACCAGCAAGGGCAAACTGCTGGCGATCGGGCGTCAGGGTCAATCCCCCATGAATTCGACGCAGCAGGTAGGCAGGACGCTGAAAGGGCTGAACCAGCACAGAGCCATCCCGCACCTTCACGCTGATTTGATTCAGTTGAAAGAAGGTCGGCTCCTCCTCTGGCAGCTTAACTTCCGTGCGCCACCACTGCCCTTGGGCATCCTGAACCACCGTGAGTTGGGGTTGGTGGAGGGTAATCTCAATATCGAGCTTTTGACCCGTCAGGAGCTGCCATGGATTAAAGGCAACCTCAATGCTGTTGATTAGGGCATTGTCCAATTCTGGGCTACCCTTCTCTGGCGTGTAACTGGGAACCGCTGAGGCGCCAAAACGCACAACATTCAGCCCGACGTACTCGACGCTACCAATTTCCACTGGCCGATTGAGGCGCTGTTGCAGTTGTTGGGCGATTTCAGGAGCTAATTCATAGCGCACAAACCACCACGTCCGCGTGCCAACCGCGATCGCCCCTAGGGCCGCCAAGCCAATCATTCTCCATCCCCACTGACCAACCCGAAGACTAGAGGGGGGTTGTGGTTGTTGCGTCATTCATCCCAACTCCGTCACACCTAGGCGAGAAGCCTAACGGCTCAATCCTAATACGCAGAACAAAGGCTTGTCTTTCTAAATTGGATCGCCTAAGCCATTGGCAGGTTCTCGGGCATTCAAGAAACGCTAGGATAAAAGGGTAAACATAAAGAAATGTAACAAAATGAGTGTCTTAGCAGATCGTGTGGTGTTAGTGGTGGGTGCCACAGGGGGTATTGGTCAAGCCGTTGTCGAGCAACTCCAAGAAACCGGTGCCACGTTGGTCTTAGCGGCACGCTCGCGCGATCGCCTGCAGGCCTTGGCAGAGCAACTTCCCTCCTCAGTAACGGTACAAATTCAGCCCTGTGACATCACCCAACCGGAGCAAGTGAGCGCATTGATGCAAGCTATCCGCAGTCAACAGGGACGACTCGATGTATTGATCAACGCAGCGGGCGCTGGCCTCCTCAAGCCCTATCAAAAGATTACTGCGGCTGAACTAGATCAAATGTTAGACCTTAACCTCAAGGGTTGCTTTTACACCACCCAACAGGCTGCCGAACTCATGAAAGCGCAGCAGCAGGGACACATCTGCACCATTGTCGGCATTCTCGGTAAACATTCAATGGCGATGGGGTCGGCCTACTGTGCTGCAAAATTTGGGGTAGTGGGCTTTAGCAAGTGTATGGCCGAAGAACTGAAGCGCTATGGCATTCGCTTTAGCCTGTTCTACTTTGGCGGTGTGGATACCCCCTTTTGGGATACTGTCAGCCTCAAAATTGATCGCCAGAAACTCCTGCGGCCGGCCACCGTTGCCCATTTGATTCGCGCTACCCTAGAGACGGATCCCCATGCGGTTCCCCTTGAGTTGAGCTTGATGCCCGATAGCCACGTTTTCTTCTAGTCCTCCGTAGCTATAACCCTATGCCGATAGTGTCGGCAGCGAAGAAGGATGCAGGAGCAGTTCAGCCGTGGAGCGTTTTTCCACCATTTCGGGAGTGATGGTACATTCCCGCAGATCTTTGCGGGAGGGCAGTTCGTACATTACATCCAGCATAATCTCTTCAACAATGGCGCGCAGGGCACGGGCACCGGTTTTGCGACGGTAGGCCTCTTGGGCGATCGCCTCCACCGCAGCCGGTTCAAAGCGCAACTCCACACTGTCCATGCGCATCAGTTTTTGGTACTGCTTCAGGAGCGCGTTTTGAGGTTGGGTGAGAATTTCTGCCAAGGCCGCCACATCCAGCGGCTCTAGCACAGCAACCACCGGAATACGGCCAATGAACTCTGGAATCATGCCGTACTTCACCAGATCGTGGGGCTCCAGTTCCTTGAGAATATCCGCAGAGCGTTTTTCCTTGGGAAGGAGCTCGCCATCACGGACAAAGCCCATCGCTTTTTTGCCCACCCGCTGCTCAATGGTCTTTTCTAAACCCACAAAGGCGCCGCCGCAGATAAAGAGGATATTCGTCGTGTCGATTTGAATGCAGTCTTGGTAGGGATGCTTGCGCCCCCCCTGGGGTGGCACATTGGCGATCGTCCCCTCCAGTATCTTCAGTAGCGCCTGCTGTACCCCTTCCCCCGAAACATCACGGGTAATTGAGGGGTTCTCACTTTTGCGGGCAATTTTATCAATCTCGTCAATGTAGATAATCCCCCGCTGTGCTTCCTCCACATCCATATTGGCGTTTTGCAGCAACCGCAGCAGGATATTTTCCACATCTTCCCCCACATAACCTGCTTCCGTGAGGGTGGTGGCATCGGCAACCGCAAAGGGAACATCGAGGAGCTTCGCCAACGTCTGAGCCAAGAGAGTCTTGCCGGAACCCGTCGGGCCAATGAGCAGGATATTGGACTTTTGCAGTTCGACGTTGTCATCGCCCCGCTGATCACTATCCAGAAGACTCAGGCGCTTGTAATGGTTGTAGACTGCAACCGCGAGGATTTTCTTGGCTTCGTGCTGCCCGACCACATGCTTATCAAGAAATTCCTTGATTTGCCGAGGCTTGGGGACCTGACTGAGGGGGCGACTACGGGGTGTGCTGCGGGGCGATCGCGACGGCGTGGATTCTCGACGGGGAGCGGCGACATTGGGAACGGTGGCCAATTCCTCATCGAGGATTTCATTACACAGCTCTACGCATTCATCACAGATATAGACCCCAGGGCCCGCGATAAGCTTGCGCACCTGTTCCTGTGACTTACCACAAAAGGAGCACTTGAGGTGGGTGTCATATTTGGCCATAGGGAACCTCTAGGGGTGCACGTAGGGTGTACTTAGTGGCTAGGGAGGGTCTGCCGCGTCACCACCTGATCAATCAGACCATAGGCTTTTGCCTCTTCAGCGGACATAAAGAAATCCCGCTCCGTATCCGCTTCAATGCGCTCGATGGGTTGCCCCGTGTGCTGTGACAAGAGTTCGTTGAGCTTGCGCTTGTGGTAGAGAATTTCCCGCGCTTGGATTTCAATATCCACGGCCTGACCCTGGGCACCTCCGAGGGGCTGGTGAATCATGATCCGAGCATTGGGCAGCGCCATCCGTTTGCCAGGAGTACCGCCGGACAGTAAGAAGGCACCCATGCTTGCCGCCAAGCCAAAGCAGAGGGTACACACATCAGGGCGAATGTGCTTCATCGTATCGTAGATGGCCATGCCGGCTGTGACCGAGCCACCCGGTGAGTTGATGTACAGGTAAATGTCTTTTTCCGGATCCTCGGCATCAAGAAATAGAAGCTGTGCCACAACGGAGTCAGCAACCGCATCGTCAATGCCCCGGCGATCGCCTGCACCCCCACCTAGGAAGATGATCCGTTCGCGGAGGAGCCGCGAATAGATGTCAAAGGCTCGTTCACCCCGCCCCGACTGCTCAACCACCATCGGCACAATATTGGCATGGGTAGGTGGCAGGTTGAGCGCTGGAGAGCGCAGAATGGCACTAAGGGGATGGTCGTAACGCGATTGCAGCATAGTTGCCTAAAATGACGGTTCGTTTGTAATTAATTGTAACTAGATTGTAACTAGCGGTTTATCCCCGTAGGGATCATCACCTTCATTATGCCGAACTATTCTTGGGATGGGGCAGAACTTGCTTTTTTGCCAGATCGTTTTTGCAGCTTGGATGGGTTTGCGGCAACGGCCTCCGTCTGGGTATCCTCTGGCGCTTCAGCGCTTGCTGGGGACTGCTCAGTGGCTGTGTCGGACTGCGCCGGCTGAAATGTATTTTGCTCTAGGAGCCAGTTGAGGGCTTGCTCCTGCTGCACTTCATCGTGGGCCAATTCGCGGAGTCGTTCCAGATCCTTTGCCGTTTGGTTCCTCACCACCTCTTTGTAGCGGTTTAGTCGTTCCTCAACTGCTTCGGGACTGGGCTCAATACCCTCTTGGCGAGCGATCGCCTTCAACAGCAAACGGGAGTGGACCTCCTTAGCCGCCGCCGGCTCTGCCTCTTGACGCATTTTCTCGTAGAGTTCCTCGGTCATGATCTTGTTGAGATCAACACCTTGGGACTGAATTTGCATCAAAGTGGTCCGCACCTTCACAGCTGCTTCTTTATGGATCAGGGTTTTTGGCAATTCAACGGGATTTTGAGCAATGAGGGTATCAATGAGGGCAGCTTCTTTGGCTTGCTTGTCTTGATTTTTAGCTCGCTCTTGGTGATTTTGCTCTAAATAAGCCCGCAATTCTGCCATCGTGCTAAATTCACTGTGCTCAGCGGCAAAGGCATCGTCTAGGGGGGGCAGTTCCGGGACTTTAATTCCCAAGAGTTCAATCTCAGCGGTCAACTGTTTGGGAACCTCTGCTGCCTGGGTAACAGACACCGTTTTCGCTTCACCAATACTCATGCCGACAACAGCAGCAGGAATTTCTTTGAGCAAAAAGGGTTGATCTTCATCGAGGGACAGGGGCAATTCATCTGCTGAGAGTTCCTTCACCACTTCCCCATTTTCATCTTTGGTCACTAGTTTCAGGGTGACATCATCGCCCCACTGAGCCGGCCGGTCTTCTACGGGAATGAGGGTGGCGTGCTCCCGTTGGTGCCGCTGCAAGAGCTTCTCGACGGTTGCGGGATTGTAGGTGACGGGACTGTACTCAATGGTTAACCCTTTATAGGCTGTGACCGTAACTTCTGGTTCGACATCAAAGGTGACGCTGAAAGAAAAGTTTTCGCCGGGATGAAATTGATCCAGTAGCTCTGTAATGCCCCCTTCGAGTTCGAGGTTGCCTAGGTAGGGGATATTGTTCTTTTCGACGGCGGTTTTGACAGCATCCTCAATCAGTTTTTCCATGGCAAGATAGCGCAGACGCTCTTTGCCAAGCTGCTGCAATACAAGCTGTCGGGGGGCTTTGCCCTTGCGAAATCCTGGCACTTGTGTGTGGCGAAGGAGATCGTTGACCACTTGGTTATACACCTGTTGAGAGTGTGCCCCCGAAACCTCAATTGTGGCGAGGAGTTGGCTATTGGAACGGGGTTCAGTTGTCATGGAAATGATGTCAGTCACGTCAGTCAAGGTCATTCCCCTTCGCAGATGGTGTCAGTGTAGTGTCAGTTGGCTGTGCGCGATCGCACAAATGATAATTTTAGCGCAGATTTCCCCTGGTCCTTGCAAATGGAATTCCCCTAACAGCAAAGGGCAAGGGGGGTAATGTCAGGGTTTGATGACAAAAGTAACCGTCAGAATCCCCACTGCCTATAGAATGATTTAAGGTTTGCGATGGCTGCCGTGGAGCCCACCCCATACCGTTTTCACATATTTCAACGATTTCTAAACAACCCCTATGAGTTCAACCCTGCGCTTCCTCATGTGCCCTCCCACCCATTATGAGGTGGACTATGTGATCAATCCTTGGATGGAGGGAAATATCCACAAGTCCTCTCGCGATCGCGCCCAGCAGCAGTGGCAAAAGCTCTACGAAATTATCCATGCTCGAGCGACTGTTGAGCTCATTGAGCCACAGCCGGGCTGGCCCGATATGGTGTTTACGGCGAATGCAGGTTTAGTGTTGGGCGATCGCGTGGTGCTCAGTCGCTTTTATCACCCAGAACGTCAGGGGGAGGAACCCTATTTCAAAGCGTGGTTTGAATCTCAGGGGTATCAGGTTTTTGAGCTACCCAAACAAGTGCCCTTTGAGGGGGCGGGGGATGCCCTCCTAGATCGCGAGGGTCGCTGGCTATGGGCGGGGTATGGCTTCCGGTCAGAATTGGATTCCCATGCCTACTTAGCCAAGTGGCTGGATATTGAAGTCCTTTCCCTGCGATTGATGGATGAGCGCTTCTATCACCTTGACACATGTTTTTGTCCGCTGACCGATGGCTACTTACTTTACTATCCTCCCGCGTTTGATGCCTATTCCAACCGTCTCATTGAACTACGGGTACCGGCGGATAAACGAATTGCCGTTCAAGAGACTGATGCGGTTAACTTTGCCTGCAATGCCGTCAATATCGATCGCACGGTGATTCTCAACTGTGCCAGCCAAGAATTGAAGTCCGCCCTTGCCCAAAGGGGCTTTGAGGTGGTGGAGACGCCCCTAACGGAATTTCTTAAGGCAGGAGGTGCGGCTAAGTGTTTGACGTTGCGGGTGAGTGAACCGGTGCGTGAAGAACTCCATGCACCCGCCACCATTCCCAATCGGGTCGTTCATCTGGAGGGACACCTCCTCGACTCTGGTCTTATGAACCGTGTCCTTGACACAATTGTCGAAAATGGGGGCAGTTTCCAAGTCCTACAATTTAACCTTGGCGAGCAGCGGCAAAGTCCTTCCCAAGCGGATATTCGAGTCATGGCCCCCGATGCCGAGGTCATGGATGCGATCATGGCGCAGTTGATCAGCCTCGGTGCGATTTTGCCGCCCTCGGAGGTCTGCGATGCGAACCTCGAAACCGTTACCCAAGCGGGGGTTGCCCCGGATGACTTCTATGTGACAACGATTTACCCCACAGAGGTGCGGGTTGGGGGCGAGTGGATTCGGGTTCAAAACCAACGCATGGATGGGGCGATTGTGGTGCGCTCAACCCCAGAAGGCACGGTGGCGGAGTGTCGCATTCTGCGGGATTTGCAGGTGGGCGATCGCGTCGTCGTGGGCGTCGAAGGCATCCGCACGGTTCGGAAAACGGAAAGCCAGCGCAACAACCAAGAGTTCACATTCATGGGATCAGGGGTCTCCAGTGAACGCCGCGTCGAACTGGTGGTGGAACAGATTGCTTGGGAACTGCGGCGCATCCGCGATCAGGGAGGCAAAGCAATTGTGGTGGCTGGGCCAGTGGTTATTCACACGGGTGGGGGTGAGCATTTAGCCAAGCTCATCCGTGAAGGCTATGTCCAAGGACTCCTCGGCGGCAACGCGATCGCTGTGCACGATATGGAGCAGGCCATCATGGGTACCTCCTTGGGGGTGGATATGCAGCGGGGTGTCCCTGTGCGGGGCGGTCACCGTCACCACCTGAAAGTGATCAATACCATTCGTCGCTGTGGCAGTATTGCCAACGCTGTGGCTCAGGGCATTCTCACCAGTGGCGTGATGTATGAGTGTGTCAAAAATAATGTGCCCTTTGTCCTGGCGGGGTCAATCCGCGATGATGGCCCCCTGCCCGATACCCTCATGGATTTAATTGTGGCGCAGCGGGAGTATGCTCGCCTAATTCGGGGCGCAAACATGATTTTGATGCTGGCGTCGATGCTGCACTCCATTGGGGTTGGCAATATGACCCCTGCTGGGGTGAAGTTAGTCTGTGTGGATATTAACCCAGCGGTCGTAACCAAACTGGCGGATCGGGGTTCTGTGGAATCCGTGGGGGTAGTCACGGATGTGGGACTGTTCCTCAGCCTGATGGTGCAGCAGTTGGAGCGGCTGCATCGCCCCTATACCCTTGCCTAGAAGGCCTGTAACCAATGCGGTAGGATCGAAAGGGCGATTTTTGTATTCGAGGTCAGCAGTGACAGTTCGTGTTCGTTTAGCACCGAGTCCGACCGGAAATCTGCACATTGGGACTGCCCGTACCGCTGTATTCAACTGGCTCTATGCCCGCCACCGGGGAGGGAAGTTCATTCTGCGGATTGAGGATACCGATCGCGAGCGGTCTCGGCCTGAGTACACCGAGAATATCCTGGAGGGCTTGCAATGGCTGGGGCTGACCTGGGATGAAGGCCCCTATTTCCAGAGCGATCGCCTTGATCTGTACCGCCAAGCGATTCAAACCCTCTTGGACAAGGGACTAGCCTACTACTGCTACTGCACCCCCGAAGAACTGGACGCCCTGCGAGCCGAACAAAAAGCCAAGGGACAGGCACCTCGCTACGACAACCGTCACCGCCATTTGACCCCAGAGGAGCAAGCCGCCTTTGATGCAGCAGGACGAACCCCCGTAATTCGATTCAAAATTGAGGACGATCGCCAGATTGAGTGGCAGGACTTGGTGCGCGGTCGAGTCAGTTGGCAGGGGGCTGATCTCGGTGGCGATATGGTCATTGCACGGGCAGCGCCCCGGGGTGAAATTGGCTATCCCCTCTATAATTTGGTGGTTGTGGTGGATGACATTGCCATGGGCATTACCGATGTCATTCGCGGTGAAGATCACATTGGTAACACACCAAAACAAATTTTGCTCTACGAAGCCCTTGGAGCCACGCCCCCCAACTTTGCCCATACTCCCTTAATTCTCAACTCAGCAGGGCAAAAACTCTCAAAGCGGGATGGGGTTACCTCCATTTCTGACTTTCGGGCCATGGGGTATTTAGCCCCTGCTTTGGCCAACTACATGACGCTTTTGGGTTGGTCACCCCCCGAAGGGATGGGGGAACTCTTTACCCTTGATCTGGCGGCGAAGCACTTTAGTTTTGAGCGGATTAACAAAGCAGGCGCCCGCTTTGACTGGGACAAGCTCAATTGGCTCAATCGCCAGTACATTCAGCAACTAGAGCCAGAAGAATTTTTGGCGGAACTCATTCCCCTGTGGCAGGGGGCAGGCTATGCCTTTGATCAGGAGCGCGATCGCCCTTGGTTGTTTGACCTTGCCCAACTCCTGCAACCCGGGCTCAACACCCTTAAGGAGGCCATTGATCAAGGGGCCGTTTTCTTTATACCCAGCGTCACCTTTGATTCCGAAGCAATGGCCCAACTGGGCCAGCCCCAAAGTGCAACCATTTTGGCCGACCTACTAGAGCATTTACCCTCAGAGCCAACCCTCACTGTGGAGATGGGACAACAATTGATTCAACAGGCCACCAAAGCCGCAGGGGTGAAAAAGGGAGCAACAATGCGAACCCTACGGGCGGCCCTCACCGGTGCTGTCCATGGTCCTGATCTAATGGCCACATGGCAAATTCTCCACCAGCGGGGCTGGGATCAACCGCGACTTGCGGCCGCCCTCAAGCAGGCACAAAGGACTTCTTAGGGGTTTTCTTAGGGGTTGGGGGGGCGATCGAAGATTGTTTGGCTTAAATTAGCCCCACTCAAGTTGGCGCGATCGAGATCGGCTCCCTTCAGGTTTGCAGCCGTCAAATTCGCATCAATCATATTTGCCCCTTTCATGACCGCATTCTCCAGATTGGCACCGCTGAGGTTGGCATTGACAAGGTTGCTGAGGGTGAGGCGTGTTCCCACCAGTTGTGCTCCTGCCAAATTGGCATTGACCAAAATTGCTAGGTATAGACTGGCACGGTTCAAGTTTGCTCTTTCCAAATTGGCACCAAAGAGATTCGCACCCGCCAGATAGGCCCCCTCCAAATTGGCACCTGCTAAGTTCGCCTTAAACAAATTGGCATCCATTAGGTTCGCGCCCCGCAGATCACAGTTGGGACATTGGCGTGTTTGCAAAAGTTGTCGCACATGGGCAGGATTTTCAGCGTTGGCAACCGCTGGTACAACTAATGAAAAAAGGGCTAGGGAGAATACCCCTGCTCGTAGTTTCACTAAAAAATGGGGTTTTGTTAAGCCTTGCATTACTACTGTTAGTGACTGTTCTGATGACTTTTGCAATCCTCTATTCTAGATAAGGAGCTGCACAGACCGTTAAAACGCGGGCCAATCAAAGAGTCATCATAAGTAATCATAATCATTTTGCCAGCAGTGCCAGCGTTACCAAGAAACGCCACAAGCGGACATTGGTTCCTGTCTGGCGCTTAGCGCTCTCCTGCTATGTGGACTCTACGGCATGAATCGACTGCTCTAGGTTGGCTTCCACAGCATCAATTTTGTCCTCCAACCCCTTGCGCTTTTCATCCATGAGGTTGAAAGCTCTGTTGTGGCGGCAATGGGAAGATCTAGCTTTTGATCAATGGCTTGGATAGTGGCGTGTGCATAGCCGGCATGTCGATTTATCCCTTCGATGACATCCAAGACTTGACTGAGTTCAAAGCGAGTCGCTGGCTCAGTCATAGCGGTTCGGTCATGGTATATCTCTCAATGATCTCCCAAGGCCATATCCCAGGGGGAGATGTAGCTTTTCCTCGGCTAGGCTGCTCGATGGCCCAGCTTCCCAAACGCCAATTTGGTGTTCAAGGGAGATTGTGACGCCCTGGGACTGTGAACGCAATTGTGCCTAACTTTGCAAGTAGCTTGGTACTAAGGGCAGGGCATCTTGGAAGAGGGGGGTGGTCAAGTAGCGTTCGCCAAAACTCGGCTGCACCATGACAATTAACTTACCGGCATTTTCAGGACGTTGAGCCACCTGAATGGCAGCACAAAGGGCAGCGCCACTGGAAATACCGGAGAGGAGGCCTTCTTCACGGGCTAAGCGGCGACCAAAATGGATGGCTTGATCGTCGGAGACAGGGATGACTTCATCAATGAGTTCTCGTTTGAGAACGGGGGGTACAAAGCCAGCACCAATGCCTTGAATTTTGTGGGGTCCCGGTTTGCCTCCTGAGAGAACGGGACTATTGCTGGGTTCGACGGCGATCGCCTGAAAGGTAGGCTTCTTTGCTTTGATCACTTCTGCTACCCCCGTAATCGTGCCCCCCGTACCAACGCCAGCCACCAAAATATCGACTTGGCCGTCCGTATCTTGCCAAATTTCGAGCGCAGTGGTTTCACGGTGAATCTTTGGATTGGCGGGATTTTTAAACTGTTGCAACATGAAAGCATCTTCAAGGGAGGCGGCAATCTCTTCAGCACGACGAATGGCGCCACTCATCCCCTCGGTGCCGGGGGTCAAATCCAGCTCTGCTCCATAGGCACGCAGCATGGCTCGGCGCTCTGCACTCATGGTTTCTGGCATGGTGAGAATCAGCCGATAGCCCTTTGCGGCTGCTACCATTGCCAAGGCAATCCCGGTATTTCCCGATGTCGGCTCCACCAAAACCGTTTTACCCGGGGTAATAAGACCCGCTGCTTCTGCTTCTTGAATCATACTTAGGCCAATGCGATCCTTCACCGAGGCCGCAGGATTCATGCTCTCTAGCTTGACGACAATTTCTGCAACGCAGCCCTCCGCTTGGGGAATGCGGTTCAGGCGTACGAGGGGCGTCCGACCAATGAGGGCAGTAATATCGGGGGCAATATTCATGGGGGTATCAATCTCCAATTCAAGGCAAAAAGGTTAGGAAAATCCGATGAATGCCAGTCCCAGCCTAGATGTAGTACATGACATCCACTTGCTGGTAGGCCTGCCGGCGATCGCACAAATCCTGAAGGGTGTGCTTTTTCAAGACATCATTGGCCGCTGCCCAGGCCTCAAGCCACACTGAGCGGATCAGGCTACGTTCTAGATCACCGTTGTCGGGCGGCTTTTGCGCCAGCTTGGACTCGATCCCCTCAATACAGTTGAGCACGTCTAAAATTGAGATTTGCCAAGGTGCTTTTGCCAGCAAGTAGCCACCCCGCGCACCCCGCTGACTGCGAATGAGACCCTTGCGGCGGAGGGTTGCCATCAGCTGCTCCAGGTAGCGATCGGGAATGTTGTGCATGGCAGCAATTTGGCGAATTTGTAGCGGCTCCGCCTGTTCATAGGCCGCTGACATTTCCAAGAGCGCCAAGAGGGCGTACTCACTTTTGGCAGACAGTTCCACAAGACATTTGGCCCACGCACGACACTGAGCAGATTGCCCAATCTATAGTATATCCTACTTCTTGATCGGGATTTAGGAGATTCTTAGGAATCTTCACCATAGCGCGGGTTGAAACCGCAAGAATTCACTGCATTGAGAAAACGCCCTTCAACAAGTTTATTTAAAAAATAGGTTAGATTTAAGAGAGGCTCTAGGTTGATGCCCAAGTCTGCTCGATGGTAAGAATTCTGGCCATTGAAACCAGTTGCGATGAAACGGCTGCTGCCGTAGTGCGCGATCGCGCCATCGAAAGTAATGTGATTGCCTCCCAAGTGCGTGCCCATCAACCCTTTGGCGGTGTGGTGCCGGAAGTGGCCTCCCGTGCCCATTTGGAAAACATCAATGCGGTCATCACAACAGCAATCAGTGAGGCCGGTTGCAATTGGTCTGCCATTGATGCCATTGCCGTCACCTGTGCCCCCGGATTGGTAGGGTCGCTGCTCATTGGGGTTACGGCCGCCAAAACCCTTGCCCTTGTGCACCAAAAACCTCTCTTGGGAATTCACCACCTTGAAGGCCACCTCTATGCCTCCTACTTAGCGGACCCAACCCTTGAACCACCATTTCTGTGCCTTTTGGTTTCTGGTGGGCATACCAGTCTCATTGGCGTTTATGGCTGTGGCGAGTACCAGCTTTTGGGGCAAACACGGGATGATGCAGCAGGTGAAGCCTACGATAAGGTGGCACGGCTAATGGGCTTGGGGTATCCGGGGGGACCAGTGCTCGATCGCTGGGCACAGCAGGGGAATCCAGAGGCTTTTGATCTACCAGAGGGAAATATCCGCCTTCCAGAGGGCAAGGTGCATCCCTACGATTCCAGTTTTAGTGGACTGAAAACCGCAGTGGCACGGCTGGTGGAGGAGCTACGTCAAACCCATACTGAGTTGCCGGTGGCTGACCTTGCGGCCAGTTTTCAGAAGGCTGTGGCACAGGCCTTGACCAAGCGGGCGATCGCGGCAGCGGTGGATCATGGCTTCAAAACCCTAGCCATTGGGGGAGGAGTCGCGGCAAATTCTGGCCTGCGACAACACCTCACTGCGGCTGCTGAACCCTTGGGACTACGGTTAATTTTTCCGCCCCTGCGGCTGTGTACTGATAATGCGGCAATGATTGGCTGTGCGGCGGTCGACCATTTCCAGCGGGGCGATCGCTCCCCCTTAGACTTAACGGCGCGTTCACGCCTCAGCTTGTTGGAGATTTCTGCCCTCTATGAACCCACGCCCCTGGCAGTGAGTTAAGCGCAATTGAGATTAAAAAGAACACCAGTTGACAAACAACAATACTCGGCCCAGAAGGCCAATTCATTCCTGCTGACACGAGCATGCCAACAATGGCACTGCCCACCCCCACTAGGGCTGCCAAAACCACGTACTGCGAAAATTGCCGACTCCAAAGGCGGGCACCACAGGCGGGAATGACGACAAAGGCACTGATCAGGAGGACTCCTACTGTTTTAATGGAGACTGCCACCACCAAGGCTAATAGGGTAATAAAGAGCAAACGCTGCGTTCTCACTGCCGCCCCCTGGGCCACTGCCAAGGCCTCATTCACCGTGATTAACAATTGCACCCGTAACGTGAGCAGGATGAAAATGCCAACAAGGGTGCAGAGTGTTCCACTCATCACCAGATCGGCTGGGCGCACCGCCAAAATATCGCCAAACAGTAGGTTATTCACCCCCCCTTGGTAGCGATCGCTCAAACTGAGCAGCACCACCGCTAGCGCCAACGATCCTGAATAGAGGATATTTAAGAGGGCATCGGTCCACAGCCGGGCATGCTCAAGCAAATAGGTGACGCCGAGGGCAAAAACCACCGCAAAGGGCAGCAACATCACCGACGGATTCAGCCCCAGAATAATCCCTAGACTAATTCCCAGGAGCGCCGAATGCCCCAAAGCATCACTAAAAAAGGACAGCTGCCGCAGGATGGTAAAGCTACCGAGGGCACCCGCCATCCCTCCCGTAAAGATCCCTGCCCACAGTGCTCGCTGCATAAAGGGCAACTGCAACAGTTCAATCATGCGTTCCAACACCATAGGGACTTCTAGTTGGAGCCTGCCAAACAGTAATAGAAGAATAATATGCTATTGAACGAGGTGGTTGTGAGGATGGGGTTACGTGTATCGTCTGCTGGCGCCTGCCAAAATTAATCTCTTTTTACAAATTATTGGCAACTGTTTGGATGGTAGTGGTTACCACGAGCTGGTAATGGTCATGCAGGCGGTTTCCCTTATGGATCGCATTGAACTCATCCCTCGGCGCGATCGCGAGATTAAGGTTCATTGCACAAACCCCGCTGTTCCCTGCGATCAACGCAATCTCGCCTATAAAGCCGCGGCATTGCTCCAGCAGCATTTTCCCGATCGCGATGGTGTTGAAATTTTCATTGAAAAACGGATTCCTCTGGGGGCGGGCTTGGCGGGCGGGTCAACCAATGCAGCAGCAGTACTCGTGGGCCTAGATCTGCTGTGGCAGTTGGGGCTTACGCAAGCGGAATTGCAAACCTTGGCAGCGCAATTGGGGGCCGATGTTCCCTTTTGTCTGCAGGGGGGTACCGCCTTGGCTTTAGGGCGCGGTGAACAGTTGACGCCCCTGGCGGATTTACAGGGATTAACTGTGATTCTAGGGAAGTATCGCTCCCTGAGTGTGGCTACCCCTTGGGCCTATCAAACCTATCGGCAGGAATTTGCCGCCACCTATGCCCAAACCCCCAGTGAGCAGGAAAAAGCCCGCCAAGAGGGGGGATCCGCAATCCTGTTACAGGCCATTCAGCAGTGTGATATCGCCCAGTTGGCCGCCAACCTCCGTAATGATTTAGAGAAAGTTGTGTTGCCCCGCTATCCCTTGGTGGCAGAGTTAAAGGAGCAATTCCTTGCTACGGGCGCGATCGCCAGCATGATGTCGGGGTCCGGGCCAACGGTTTTTGCCCTAGCGCCCTCTGCCGATGAGGGCTACAGAATCATGCAGCGGGTACGGCGCGCCCTCCCAGACCCCGACCTGGACCTATGGGTATGTGAGTGCTGTCCCCACGGCATTCAGTTGGAGACGTCCTAGGCAAACTCCTCCAGATAGTCTTGAATTGCCTGCCGCCGTTGGGGTTGCCGCAATTTTTGCAGGGCGCGGTGCTCAATTTGGCGAATCCGCTCCCGACTCAGTCCCAGCAGTACCGCAATTTCCGCCATCTCAAGGGCAGGCTGTTCCCCTAGGCCATAACGCAGTTCCATCACTTGGCGCTCACGGGGGGATAGATCCCTCAGCAGTTGCTTCAAAGTGGTACGTAGGGATTCGCGCATGATCACCTCATCGGGGGTAGGGGCAGTGGATTCAATCAACTCCTGCAATTCTGTTTCTTGGTCGGCACCAACCCGCTGTTCTAAGGCCACGGATTTGGGAACGGCCATCAGCACCTCCCGTACCTGCGACACCTCAAGATTCAGTTCTTGGGCAATGTCTGCCAGACTGGGCATCCCTCCCTGTTGAGCTGCAAGACGCCGTTGGGCACGCTTAATTTTATTGAGCTTTTCCACCATGTGAATGGGTAGGCGGATTGTACGGCTTTGGCTAGCAACGGCACGGGTGATACTTTGGCGAATCCACCAATAGGCATAGGTGCTAAAGCGAAATCCCTTGGTCGGATCAAATTTTTCAACGGCACGTTCTAGACCCAAACTCCCCTCTTGGATCAAATCTAAAAATTCCACGCCGCGATGTTGATATTTTTTGGCAATATTCACAACCAAGCGCAGGTTGGCTTGCAGCAGTTGGGTTTTTGCCCGCTGTCCTTGACGCTCAATGTGCTGAAGTTCAGTTAGCGTAATATTCGCTGCCTTTGCCCAAGCTTGACGCCCCGCCTGCACACAGGCTTGCAATTCAGCCACACTCATCTTGAGTCGCGCAGCCCATTGGGCACGGCTTAGGGGACGCCCCAACTGCCGCTGCAGGCGATCGCGCTCCGTAATAGCCACTACATAGCGTTTGATCTGGGGATCATCGGCCTGCTCTCGCACTGCGAGCAGGGCTTGGTACTGCTGAACCTGTTGGGCAAGGCGCAGTTCTTGGCTAGGGGTGAGCAAGGGCACACGGCCAATTTCCTGCAAATACTGCCGCACTAAATCCGTTGTCAATGGACGGTCGGACAAGGGTTGAATGGGGAGAGCCACCATAGAACAACTCAACTACAGCATCGAGAATTCAGCTCGATAGTGGTATTCTCTGTTCTTGGCGAAGGAGGCGGCAGTGATGCATCCGGTGCTGAGGTTGTGATATCGATCAACCTATATCGATGAACCTATTGTGTACTTTCTGATGAACCGGTCATGAGCTTTGTGCCTGAAGACGGCTGCTCCTTGAGAATCGTGGTATCAATCACGTAGGGCAAACGGGCCGCTTTGAGACCGCGCTTGATTACGGCGAGGGTGTCTTGAAAGAGAACAAAGAGGGGAAATTGACGATTAGCGCCCTCACTAAAGACATCCCGATGCGGCAAGGGCATATCCCAGCTATAACTACGACTGAGGAGCACTTGGGATTGGCGCCAGCGGGTCAGCAGTTCTGTAAAGCTTTCCCCCGGCCGATGAATAAAGACCAGCAGTTCAATGTCAGTTTTCACTTTCCACTCGGGATCGCACATGACAAAGACCAAATCACAGGGCACTATCACCGACTTCACCTGGGGACGTTGGTTGGTCGTTGTGGCCGCAGGAATCTGAATATGGGCGATCGGAAGCGGAATTGGAATTAAACTTTCTTGAGGTCGCCGCATACTGGGAATCATTTCGAGGTACGGGCGATATTGCCGCAAAAGTTCTGTCGCATGCAGCGGATCCGTGTAACGAACCAAGGTGTGCTCGTAGAGGTTGGGGGCGATCGCCATAGCAGAAATAGCTTGCAACTATTGCTATCCTAGGCGAGGTCACTGCCCCTCAACAAGGCAACAGAGCTTTAACTCAGCCCTTGCTGTGCTAATTGCTCTAGCTGCGGCAAATTGAGAATTTGTAGTTGTTGCTTGGCAGCCTCAATTTTGATCCAGTTTTTCGCCACCATTTTATCCAGCAGTTGCTGTGCCTCATCAGGGCTAATGTTGGCTACATCCGCTAAATCCTTGATGGGCACATTGAAAATGACAGCGGTGTTGGCATTACCCCCCAGCGGTTGACCATAGCGCCGCGCCAAATTCACCAAGACATGGGCAAGTTTGACGGCAGGCGGTTTGTGCAGCAGTTCAATGCGCGCATTGGTCAGGCGTAGTCGTTGTGCCATCAATTGCAGCATCCGATAGTGTAGGTCTGGGTCGTGGCGCAGGAGATGGACAAATTTTTGCGCCGGCACCGACAGAACTTCCGCGGCACACAGCGCCACCACATCCGTTGAGCGGGGAGACTGGTCAAGAATCGCCATTTCGCCAAAAAAATCCCCTGGCCCCAGAATCGCCAGCGTCAGGAAATCTCCATTGGCCAGCAGGTGTCGCACCTTTACCCAGCCTGAAAGGATAAAGTAAACCGCGTTGCCCCATGCATCTTCAATGAGAATGGCACGCCCTGCCGGGTAGGTGTTATGCCAGGCCACTGAGAGCATCGAGGAAAGCGCCTCTTGGGAACTGGCACCAAAAAGCGGAAAGAGTTGACTAAAGTTTTCTATCTCAATACCTGACATAACGACCTGAGTTTGAATTTCCCAAGGTAAAAGGTTCTCCTCTCCGATCCTAGAATACGCGATCGCCCCCAGCTGCGCTTAAGGGTTACCTTATTAGCCCCAGAGGATTCCCCCAAGTATCGGTAACCTGTTCAAGAAGGGACATCTTAAATTTTCGCCCCAGCGTTAATCCCACAGCTAAGACTAGGCACCGATGACGTATTTGCGCCACTCCTGGTGAGTACCCGTGCGCACGTGTTTTGTTACCTCAAAGTACAAACTACTAATGGGGCGGCGGGGTGTTTGCCGTAGGGGCATATTCGCTTCTTTGGGGGTGCGATTCCCTTTTTTGACGTTACAGCGAACACAGGCAGTCACAATATTTTCCCACGTTTCACCGCCACCGCGCGACTTAGGAATAACATGATCAAGGGTCAATTCATCACCAGTGTAGCCACAGTACTGGCAGGAGTGACCATCTCGATGCAAGATATTACGGCGGGTGAGGGGAATTTCTTTGTAGGGAGTAACGACGTAATGCCGCAGGCGAATAACGGTCGGCAAGGGGAAATTGTTGTAAACCATCTTGCCATTGTGCTCGACTTGTTCTGCCTTGCCCTTGATTAAAAGGACAACTGCTCGCTGCCAACTCGTAATATTGAGTGGTTCATAGGAGGCATTGAGGACCAGAACCTTCGCCATATCCGTTGACACGCGGCATTCTCTCAAATGCTAGCATATTCGCAGCATATTTTTTATTCTTGAAGTAACACCGGAGAAGATTTTTGGCGTTCCCACCCTTCCCTAAAATCGTGATAGGCTGTCAGAAGCCTCTTATTCACTATTTGCATTTTCAATGGCCACTGGGTCTCTGGCAGCACTGCTGCAACCGGATTTAATTCTTGAAACCACAATTGAACAGTTGCACCCCACTCTGTTGGCAAAATATCACCTGCGAGGCATGGTGCTGGATGTAGATGATACGCTCCTTCCCACGTGGGAGGTCAATCTGCCGCCAAAAATTCTGGCGTGGCTCCTGGAGATCAAGCATCAAATGCCAATCTGGTTAGTGAGCAATAACTTGAACCACCGCCGCATTGAACGTATTGCCCAGCAGGTGGAGTTACCCTTTTTGGCGGGGGCGGGTAAGCCCTCTCGGCGTAAGATTTGTCAGGCCGTGGAAGCCATGAATTTACCTTACCATCAGGTGGCCATGGTGGGCGATCGCCTGTTTACGGATATTCTTGCGGGCAATCGCTTGGGGATGTTCACGATTTTGGTGCAACCCTTTTTTGTCAAGCCCCTTGATGGTAAATCCTGGATACGCAATGTGGAGTTTTGGCTAGCACGACAGTTGGGAACGCCGCTGGCGATCGCGCCCCCTGCTAAGAATTAGCCTTTTGCTGTAAATAATTCACCAGTGCCCGCAGCCCCAAAAGATAACTGTCGGCACCAAAGCCAGCAATTTGACCGATCGCCACCGGGGCAATGTAGGAATGATGGCGAAATGCTTCCCGTTGATGAATGTTACTCAGGTGAACCTCAACGGTTGGTAGGGCAACCGCAGCAATTGCATCTCGCAAAGCAACGCTGGTGTGGGTATAGGCTGCGGGGTTAATTAAGATGCCTTGGGCACGTCCCCTAGCCCCCTGAATAGCATCTACTAAGACCCCTTCATGATTGGACTGCAGGCACGCAATAGTTACCCCTAACTCCTGGGCCAAGGCTTCCAAGGATTGGTTGATGCTCGCGAGTGTTACAGTCCCATAGATTCCCGGCTCCCGCTGCCCTAACAGGTTCAAGTTGGGGCCATGAAGCACCAGAATATGAAAGGTCAAGCTTCACCTAACCGTTCAGGCGACTCAATTCTGTTTAGGGCCGTTGCTTTACTGGCGATCGCGCACGGGAATCGGAATCGGCTCCAGCTCGGGGGTAGGTTCGGCGCCCCCTAGAAGTTCCAATAGTTTTTTTAACCACGATTTGAGGGTGTCAAGCAGGCTCTCTAGATAATCCATTGATATCCCTACTGTATCGCTATAGGATTTGCAGATGCCTTGCCTCCTGAATAAAGACAAAAAAGCATCGTAATTTTAAGCTAGCACAATCCTTTTGAATCGGCACCCGATCAATTTGAGACTGCTAAGACTTCTGGAAGCCAAGGCCATGGCTAGCGGCATAGCGATCCATAAAGCGAATAAAGCGATCCCACTCCTGGGGGCTGCGCATGGTGTAGGTGGCCTCAATGGCAACGGGCTGGCCGTTAATGAACTTAGCATTGACATCACGGGTCACAATTTCCCCTTCTTCGTCCACCATGTACATCCCGGTGATCTCCAGATTACCCTCTTGGACGACTTTGGGATTGTCGAAGTAAAAGATGGCCTGACCACTGCTGCCATCCCGTGCCCGCGTCAAACGCACATTGGGAACGACTTCTTCATCAACGCCACGGATAAATTGAATTTCTGCCATTGCATCAACACTTCAAGCAATACTTCTAGGATACCTGTAGCGGGGACAGCTCAAACCAACAAATCGCGCCGCAGGCTGTAAATCACCCATTCGGGTTGCTCCAGATGGGGCAAGACCCCTGCTTCGGGGATCACTCGAAACGGTTGCAGGCGATCGCGGGCGGTGGCGTAGAGTCGCTCACCAAGGGAGAGGGGCGTGAGCTTTGCCTTTTCTCCCCAGAGAATTACGGTGGGGATGGTTAACTGGGGTAAATACTGACTGAGATCAAAGGAGAGATTTCCCTTCAGGGTAGCCAGAGCTGCCCATTCGGCATTGGGACGACAGGCGGCATCCAGGTAGGCTTCAACGGTTTCCGAGCGCAGCCGTTGGGAATCAGCAAAAATAAATTGGGTGAGGAAGTTGCGCACCGCCAAGGGGTTAGCGGCAGCAAGGGTGTAAATAAGGCGATCAAGGATTGGTACACCCAGGAGGGCATTGGCGATCGCCTGTCCTTGATTTTCGCCAAAGTCATTGAACCCACTGGGGCAGACCAGACACAAACACTTAAAGAGATGGGGTTGCTGAATCGCCAACCGCACAACAATCCCTGCCGTCAAGGAGGAGGCGACAACGGTAACGGGCGTTCCCAGCATTCGCAGCAGTTCCGCAATCATTAACCAGTAGTCGCTGCTGGTGTAGTCGCGGGCAGGATGGTCGGATTCCCCCCAACCAATGAGATCCGGGGCAATGACGCGGTAATGGGGTGCAAAGGCAGGATACACCTGGGACCATTCATAGTGGCTAGAGCCACCCCCCAAGCTGTGGAGAAAGACAAGGGGAGGTCGCGATGGCACTGGCCCCCAGTAGCGATCGCTGGGGGTGTAATAGACCATACGGCCCATTGCTGTGGTGAGGCTCTGCTGGACAAAGGTAGGTGGACAAAAAGCCATGCTACTTCAAGGGACGGATGAGGTAACCGCAACGATGTTCACCATCCACCAGCCAATGGGTGCGCTCGACAGCACAATCCCCTAGGGCGATCGCAAACATCTCTAACTCATGATGACAGACTGTGGGAAAAGATTGAGCAACGGCGGAAATCGCACAATTGTACTCCGTAAACAAATAGGCACCTGTAGGCTCACTCACGGGGTAAAACTCTGCCATATAACCTTCCTGTTGCCGCAGTGCCACCAGCCGCGCCAAGCGTTCCGCCAAGGTGCCGCTCCCCATTTGCTCGCGATAGGCCAGTGCCTTGCGTTGCCAAGCTGCCTGCAATACATCCTGCATCTGCTCTGGACCAAGGGTTGCTGCTACGGATTCCAAGAGTTCAAGGGCAAAACCCTTGGGATGAGTGGACTGTTGGCGCAGTTGCAGTTGCCGCAGTTCTTCCCGTCCCGCCTCGCTAATCGTGTAACGGTATTGGGGACGTCCCACCGTACCCGACAGGACTTCATAGGTCACCAGTTGCTCCGCCTCTAAATCCTTGAGATGCCGGCGCACCGCCTGCGGACTAATTGCCAGTTGAGCCGCCAACTCCTGAGCACTGAGGTGACCGTCGCGGAGAAGGCAGTGTAAGATGTCCTGTTTAGTATCCGATGTGAGCGTCACGCAACGCCCCCTTGACTAAAACAACCGTTTTGTTGCTAAATTAGTCCTAGAGATAAAGCAACCACCTCGTTGCTTAATATACTCTAAGTTTTGACCATTCCTTCACCCAAGAGAACACTCGATGTCGGCAACGGTACAATCCCTCGTCAATCAGCCCTATAAATACGGCTTTGTTACCCCAATTGAGACGGAAACCATTCCCAAGGGTCTCAACGAGGACATTATTCGCCTCATCTCCGCCAAGAAAAACGAGCCAGAGTTCATGCTGGAGTTTCGCCTGCGTGCCTATCGCCAATGGCTGAAGATGAGCGAGCCCAGATGGCCACGGGTGAGCTATCCCCCCATCAACTATCAAGACATTGTCTATTACTCAGCGCCAAAACAGAAGGAAAAGCTAAAAAGCTTGGATGAAGTAGATCCTGTCCTGCTGGAAACCTTCGAAAAACTGGGGATTCCCCTTTCAGAGCAAAAGCGGCTCACCAATGTGGCCGTAGATGCCATTTTCGATAGCGTGTCAGTAGCCACCACGTTCCGCGAGGAGCTGGCCAAGCAGGGGATCATTTTCTGCTCCATTTCTGAAGCCCTCCAGGAATATCCCGAGTTGGTGCAGAAATACTTAGGTAGTGTTGTTCCCATTGGCGATAACTTCTATGCTGCCTTAAACTCCGCCGTTTTTTCCGATGGCTCCTTCGTCTATATTCCCAAGAATACCCGCTGTCCAATGGAGCTATCCACCTATTTCCGCATCAATAACGGTGAGTCAGGTCAGTTTGAGCGCACGCTGATCATTGCCGATGCGGGGAGCTATGTGAGCTATCTTGAGGGTTGTACTGCTCCCATGTTTGACACCAATCAACTCCACGCGGCAGTGGTGGAGCTGGTGGCTCTGGACAATGCCGAAATCAAATACTCCACTGTGCAAAACTGGTATGCCGGCGATGAAAATGGCAAGGGGGGCATTTACAACTTTGTAACAAAGCGGGGACTCTGCCTTGGCCGCAATTCCAAGATCTCCTGGACACAGGTGGAGACGGGTTCCGCCATTACTTGGAAATACCCCAGTTGTGTCTTGGTGGGGGATAACTCCGTGGGTGAATTTTACTCGGTGGCCCTCACCAATCACTACCAGCAGGCGGACACGGGCACGAAGATGATCCACATTGGGAAAAATACCCGCAGCAGGATTGTCTCCAAGGGCATTTCGGCAGGACACTCCCAAAATAGCTATCGCGGCCTCGTGAAAATTGGCCCCAAGGCCACAGGGGCACGCAACTACTCCCAATGCGATTCGCTGCTCATTGGGGATACCGCAGCCGCCAATACCTTCCCCTATATTCAGGTGCAAAACCCCACTGCCCAGGTGGAGCATGAGGCTTCAACATCGAAAATTGGCGAGGATCAACTCTTCTACTTTGCCCAGCGGGGAATTTCCGCTGAAGATGCCGTCTCAATGATGATTAGTGGCTTCTGTCGCGATGTCTTTAATCAACTGCCGATGGAATTCGCAGTCGAGGCCGATCGCCTGCTGAGCCTGAAGCTAGAGGGAAGTGTGGGCTAAAAAAATTCAAGCCGTTGTTCTCAGTGGCTAAGATTCTTGGGGGTCTTAGCCGTTTTTTTTTATTCCACAGCTGAGACCTACGAGTTCTCTATGGGGTTTCGGGAAAGAGACGCCACACTTTAATGGTTTTGTCTTCACTGGCGGAGATCAGTTGATCCTGACCAAAGACGACACTGTAGACGGCACCAGAGTGTCCCTTGAGGTTACGCAATAACTGACCAGAAAGGGACCAAAGTTTGACAGTTTGATCGCTGTGGCCACTAGCAATGGTGCTGCCATCGGGACTCACCGCCACACTAAAGACTTGCCCGCCCTCGGTGCCAAACTGCTGCTGAAGTTCTCCTGTGGTGAGGTTCCAGACTTTGATACCATCTTTGTCACTGCCACTGACCAGTTGGCTGCTGTCGGGGGTGAAGGCGAGGCTATTGACATCGCTGGTGTGTCCTTCGAGGGTGCGCAGGAGTCGGCGGGAGGGCAAATCCCAAATGCGGATGAGCTGATCCACGCCACCGGTGGCTAAAAAACGCCCATCTCGACTGATGGCGACGCTGAGCATGATGCCCTCATTGCCTTTTAGTGTAGTGATTTCCTGACGGCTCGGGACATCCCACAGTTTGACAGTGTGATCATAGCTGGCACTGGCAAGGGTGCGGCCATCGGGACTGAGGGCTAAGCCGTTCACAAAATCTTGGTGGCCACTGAGGGTGGCTTGGAGTTGGCGATCGCCCACCCCCCATAGTTTGATGGTTTTGTCTTTACTGCCGCTAATCACCGTTTGACCATCGGGAGTCATCACAAGGGCATAGATCCAGTCGGTGTGACCTTTGGCTTGTCCTAGGGCAGTTCCCGTGGCCAAGTTCCAAAAATACAGCCTGCGATCGTCGCCAGCACTGACGAGTAAATTGCCATCGGGACTAAGGGCGATCGCGTTCACTTCATCTTGATGGCCCCGCAGCGTCGTCGCAAGGGCAATTTTTTGCCACTTGGAGGTGGTGGTCTGTAGGGGGGAGCCAGCCTTTTGATCGGGGGAGGGCGTCCAGCGTTGACTGAGTTGCCAATAGGCCAGTCCTGCGACTAAGCCGCTGATCACCAGCGTGCTTAAAAGAAGTCGAAGATCAGAACTGCCTTTGTTACTCATCGGTTTAGGTATGCGAATGGTTTGCAAAAAAGCTGTACCCTA
>NZ_DVDW01000039.1:0-19987 GCF_015296045.1 Thermosynechococcus sp. M3746_W2019_013
CCCCCGGAGAGGGGGCCGCTATCAGGGTACTACGGAGCAATCCCGATGTCTGTGTCAGCTTCCTTGTTGTTGCAAGACCAAAGCAGCATCGGGGGTTGTCCAAGTTGCTTCTAGGCAAGGAAAACCCGCTTGAATATGAATTTCGGCGTGGCTGAGTGCTTCAGTAGGGCGAGCAGCACACACCACGGCAATCCACGACGACAATCAAGGGTAGGTCGTGCAAAAACTGTAACTGCTGCAGCTTGGGCATGGCGTCACAACCATTCAGCAAAGGGGTGGGAGGGCAGTGATAAGATGAAAACTCCCCTTATCCCTAAACTGCGGTATATTGGCAATACCTTTGCGGAGTTTTTGATGGGCGATAGTATCAAAGTTCTGAGTGAAAATCGCCAAGCGCGCTTCCAATACGAAATTCTGGAAACCTATGAATGTGGTCTTGTGTTGCTCGGCAGCGAGGTAAAGTCTATTCGCGCTGGCAAGGTAAATTTGCGGGATGGCTTTGCCCGCATCCGCAATGGTGAAGCGTGGTTGATGAATGTCCACATTTCGCCCCACGAAAGTACCAACCCATCCTATAACCATGACCCCTTGCGCGATCGCAAGCTCCTTCTCCACAAGCAGGAGATCCGTAAGCTAGTGGGCAAAGTTGAACAAAAAGGGCTGACCCTTGTGCCCCTAAAGCTCTACCTGAAAAATGGCCGGGTCAAGGTCTCTCTAGGACTTGCCCGTGGTAAGAAACTCCACGACAAGCGCCAAGACCTCAAGCAGCGGCAGGACAGGCGGGAAATGGAGCGGGCAATGAAGCAACGCTAAGCCTAGCTTTGCGGTGTTGTTGCAGGGGGGATGTTGGTTTCGGTGCCGACGGGGCTGACAGGGGTAGGCGCGCTTCCTGTGGCTGCTTCCCAAGTGTCATTCGTGAAATAAACATGCCCCAGCACTTGGCCTTCGTAGGTGCGCCGCGTCAGCCGCCAAGTGGGTTCCAGATGGAATTTGAGAAATTGCCCTTCCTGTATACCGTGGGTGCGGCCAATCACCATCCGCGGACCACCGCGATTGCTACTGCCAACGAGGAGTAACTCCCCATCCCTCTGCTCAATGCGCAGACTATACTGCAATCCTAAATCCTGTTGCGCCACCCGAATCGAGTAGCCATTGCTATCCGTAGCCCGACCACAAATGCCTGTAAAGTCAAATGTCGTCAACAGCGGATCGATCACCACAGGGTTACTGCCCGATTCACGCCAGCAGGGGCGAGTATCCTTCATTTGCTCCACCACCAGTAGGCGATAGCCACCGCGGGCCAGGGGCACAGCCATCACCACATAGCGGCTTTGATCTACTTCCGTTTGCGTAAACATATTGGCTTGGGCCGGCCGAGGGGCAATTGTTCCCAAACAGGCCACCGTCAATAAGCTCAAGCCAAGTTTTTGCCAGTATTTCATAGGGACACTCCTCAGCAAGACTTGGAGATTTTGACAGCTCAATCAAACTTACTGTTCCACTACGATCCACGCCGATGAACTATTAAAATTCTAGGGATTAATTCTAGGCATGATTTTTCAGGTATCAATGGTGAGCTGTTAAATCGAGGCCAATCACTTGGGTATGTTGACCCCGCGCTTGGGTGACACCAATGGTGTGCTGAGCCGCTTCTATCATTGGTCGCCGCAGACTGACAACAATAAACTGCGCCTGTTGGCTCTGCTGCTGAATCATTTTGGCAAGGCGCTCGACATTGGCACCATCGAGAAACATATCCACTTCATCGAAGGCATAAAATGGGGAAGGGCGATAGCGTTGTAGGGCAAAGATAAAACTGAGAGCGGTTAGGGATTTTTCACCCCCGGACATTGAGGCCAAGCGTTGGACGGGTTTACCCTTGGGATGCGCTACCAGATTCAGTCCACCAGCAAAGGGATCTTCAGGACTTTCGAGTTGCAGATAGCCATCGCCATCGGAGAGGGTGGCAAAAATTGTTTGGAAGTTGGCATTGACGGCATCAAAGGCTTCATGGAAGGACTGGTGACGCAGGGTGGTGAAGTTCTCAATCCGCAGCAAAATCTCCGTGCGCTCCGCGGCCAGAACGGCGAGTTTCTCCTGTAGTTCCTTTAGCCGTGCTTGTGTCTCCTCAAATTCCTGAATTGCCAGCATATTGACTGGTTCCATGGTGCGGAGCTGTTTTTCTAGGGCTTGGCACTGCTGTTGAATGTCTTTAAGGGAGAGGTCAGCGGGTACTTCCGGCAATGGCTGCGGTAAGGGAGGTGGCTCAATGGTACTCAATTCCTGAAGTTGTGCTTGCAGGGTGGTCAGGGTTTCGCTGGCTTTTTGGTATTGCCATTCCAGTTGCTGATAGTTCTTTTGCTGCTGCCGCAGTTGGTACTCGTGGCGATCGCGATCGCCCTTGAGGTGGCCCAGGCGGGTGTCCAACTCCCTCAGGGCAGTTTGGGTCTTTTGAACTTGTGTCGCTAGGTCACCAAGGGTTTGATCGAGGGCCTGCTGTTGACAGAGCATCTCCCCTTGGGCTTGGCGCAGTCGCTGAATCTCCTGCTCTGTTTGTGTGAGGTCTCGTTCCAGTTGCTCTAGTTGACGGTGGCGATCGCCCAAGGCTTGATCTAGGGCTTGCAGGGCGGCCACATGATCCGCGTGGATTTTTTCCTGTGCTTGAAGCTGTGCCTGAACCTGCTGCCACTGCTGATGGCTAGGATTGGCTTCAAGGGCATTGAGGGCAAGGCGCTCTGCAGCAAGTTCTGCTTCTAGTTGAGGAAGGCGAGCCTGTAGCTGAGTGAGTTCAGTTTCGGCTGCGGTTAACTCTTGGCTAAGGTACTGCTGCTGGCGCTCTAACTCTGCTTGCTGGCGGTTCAGGTGCTGCTGTTGTTGCTGAAGTTGCTCCCATTGCCGCTGGCGATCGCGATGGCTGTGGCGGACTTCACTGAGGGCTTGGTTCAACTCATTCACTCTCCCTTGTTTGTGGGTGCGCTCCTGCAGGAGGCGATCTAACAGGCCTTCTAATTCCCCAAGGCGATCGCGCACCTGTTGGACTTCTGCCGACTCTTGGGGGGGGATGCCCTGATTAAAACGGAGGGCATTGGTGCGACGCTGGCTGCCCCCAGTCATTGCCCCTGAGGGTTCCAGCAAATCTCCCTCGAGCGTGACCATGCGATATTGCCCTAGGTATTGTCGCGCCGCCTCAAGGCTCTCAAAGACCAGCGTACTGCCAAACACATAGGCAAAAATGGGGGCATATTGCGGCTCAAAGGTCACGAGATTTAACGCATAGTCAATACAACCCGCCAAGGCAATGGGAGAGAGGGGCTTGGGACGTGCCATCTTATTCAAAGGCAAAAACGTGGCTCTACCTGCCTGTTCCCGCTTGAGGAGGGCGATCGCTGCCGCTGCTACACTGTCATCTGCCACAACAATATTGCCTAGGCGCGCTCCAGCTGCAATTTCCAAGGCCAGTTGATAGCGGGGGTCCACTTGGCCGAGCTGTGCCACCAGCCCAAACACGCCGGGGAGATCCGCACTTAAAATGAGCTGCGCTGCAAAACTGCCTTGGGTTTCCTGAACCGCCTGCTGCCGTGCTTCCAATTGATCGAGCTCCCGCTGCTTTTGGCGCTGTTCTCGCTCAAGGCGTTGATAGGTTGCTTCTGTGAGGCTCAATTGTTGCTGTGCTGCAGCGAGTTGCTGGGCAAGGGTCTGCAGTTGCTGCTCCTGTTGTTTGACTGCTGCCGCAGCTTTTGCTAGAGCGTCTTGCAATTCCAATTGTTGTGCTTCTAAGGTGGTGGCCGCTTGGCACAACTCCCCCTGTCGCTGCCGCAATTGTTGCGATCGCTCCTGAAGGCGAGACAACTCACTGCGACTGGGTTCCAGTTCATGGATCAGGGTGTCAATCCGCTGCCGCCGCTGACTGTGTTCCTGAAACCAAGCTTGGGCGGCTGTATTCAACTCCTGAGCTTGCTGCCGCAGGGCCTCGAGGGCGGCTTGGCTGGTGGCAACCGCTGTAACGAAGGGGGGGCGATCGCCCCGTTGCTGTGCTAACTCTTCAGCAAGTTGCCGGTGCTGCGCCTGTTGACGGTGGTACTGGGCTTGCCGTTGCTGGAGTTGTTCTGCCAACTGTTCTTGCTGCTGTTGGTAGGCGGTTTGCTGGCGTTGACATTGGCGCTGTTGGGCATGGAGATCCGCTAACGTTGCTTGGAGGCGGAGATACTCTTCTTCGCCCAGGGCTTTCACCTGTTGATTGAGGTGTTCTAGGGTAACCGCTGCCGCTGCCATCTCCTGTGCCTTTTGTTGCAGTTGGCCTTGGCGTTGGGTTTGCTCCTGTTGTAGAGTCTGGAGCTGTGCTTGTAGTTGCACTTTTTGCTCTTCCTGGGCCTGCCATTGGCGCACTAGTAGCCATTGCTCTCGCTCTTGCAGTTCTAATCGTAGGGCTTGATATTTTTCGGCATGCAGCCGATCCCGTTGCAGGCGATCGCGCTGTTGAATCAACTCCCCCTCAACAATGCGGAAGCGTTCTTCGCGGTCCTTGACCGTATCTAATTTTTCGCGAGCTTGGGCAATCTTGCGGTCAAAATCCGCCACCCCCGCCAATTCGTCAATGATTTCCCGCCGTGCCTTGGCATTCATGGAAATGATGTTAGTGACATCCCCCTGCAGGACCACGTTATAGCCTTGGGGATAGATACAAAACGCCTGTAACTGATCGTGCAATTCATTCAGGGTGCAGGGTTGATCATTCACCGCGTAGGTCGAGGTATAGGTGCCCTGCTGAGTGACCCGCAGTCGCCGTGTTACCCGCCATTCCGTTTCAGCATCCAGTGCAAATGTCACTGTGACTCGCGTTTCAACAACACTATGGCTGCGCCGCGTTTGGCTATGGTTCACCAAATCTGGCAATCGTTCTGCCCGCATCCCTTTGGAACCGGCAAGGCCAAGGGCAAAGAGCAAAGCATCCAAAAGGTTCGACTTCCCTGAGCCATTGGGGCCAGAAATGACCGTAAACCCTGGCCGCAGCGGAATCACAGTGGTGCCGCCAAAGGACTTAAAATTCGTGAGTTCTAACTGCTTGATGTACACAGCCAAGGAGCGTGCCCAACCGTTTCATTATGCCCAAAGATGCTCCCCTTGTTTGCCGCGGAAAATCAAGCTAAAATTAAATAACTCATAATCGTTTCGAGTTTATTTTAGCCATGACACCGCCACGGATTGAAAACGTTGTCATTATTGGTTCTGGTCCTGCGGGCTACACGGCAGCTATCTATGCTGCCCGTGCCAACCTGAAACCGTTTATGTTTGAGGGCTATCAAATTGGGGGGCTACCCGGTGGCCAACTTATGACCACGACTGAAGTGGAAAACTTTCCCGGCTTTCCCGAAGGTATTCAAGGGCCACAACTGATGGCACGGATGAAGGCGCAAGCGGAGCGCTGGGGCACGGAAATGGTGACTGAAGATGTGATTCAGGTGGATTTTAGTCAACGCCCCTTTCTCATCAGCTCAGCGGAGCGGCAAGTCTATGCCCACAGCGTGATTATCTGTACGGGCGCCACGGCCAAACGACTCCATTTGCCCGGTGAAGAGCAGTATTGGACGAAGGGCGTGTCCGCCTGTGCCATTTGTGATGGCGCAACGCCCATTTTCAAGGATGTGGAGTTAGCGGTGATTGGCGGCGGCGATAGTGCGGCAGAGGAAGCAGTTTATCTCACCAAGTATGGCTCCCACGTGCATCTTCTGGTGCGTAGTGACAAAATGCGAGCCAGTAAGGCCATGCAGGATCGGGTGTTTGCCAATCCTAAAATTACAGTTCACTGGCAAACCGAAGCACGGGAAATCCTTGGCGATGGCAACTTAATGACGGGTTTGCGGATGATCAATAAAGCCACAGGGGAAGAATCCCTCTTGCCGGTGCGGGGTTTATTCTATGCTATTGGTCACACCCCCAATACCCAACTGTTCAAGGATTTTCTGGAGCTAGATAGCGTCGGCTATATCGTCACTCGCCATGGGACACAAACGAATGTGGAGGGGGTCTTTGCTGCTGGGGATGTTCAAGACCATGAATACCGCCAAGCCGTAACAGCAGCAGGCAGTGGTTGTATGGCAGCCCTTGATGCAGAACGTTGGCTCTCAGCGCGGGGGCTCATTCAGGAGTTTCACCAAACGGCAACGGCGACCCAGCCCGCAGCAACCACGAAACCCACTGCCTCGCCAGAACAGGAGTTTGATCCCAATGCCATTAAACATCGGGGTAGCTATGCCTTGCGCAAACTCTTCCACGAAAGCGATCGCCTCCTGGTGGTGAAATATGTTTCCCCCACCTGTGGCCCGTGCCATACTCTCAAGCCCATTTTGGATCGATTGGTGGAGGAATTCGACGGCAAAGTACAGCTTATTGAAATTGACATCACTGAGGACAGCGCGATCGCCGAGCAAGCGGGGGTGACCAGTACCCCCACAATTCAACTTTTCAAAAATAAGGAACTCCTAGAGGTAATTGTTGGCATGAAACCCAAGAGTCAGTACCGCGAGACTATCCAACGCTACCTTTCCTAGCCTCTACGCACTCAGGGGTATGATCAGCAAGATTGGGCTCCTTACCGTTGCGGGCCTGGTGGCGGGCTTTGTCAATGCTATTGCTGGTGGGGGAACACTGATTAGTTTTCCAGCTTTGGTGGCGATCGGCTTGCCGCCAGTGGTTGCCAATCTCACCAGCACCGTTGCCTTGGTTCCCGGTTACTTGGGAGCGACAGTGGCCCAATATCAAGAGCTCAAGGGTCAGCAACGGCGCCTTGGTTGGCTCTTTCCCACGGCAGTGGCCGGGGGGATGACGGGGGCAATGTTACTGCTGCACACCAACGAGGCACTGTTCAATGCCCTAATTCCTTATTTGCTGCTTTTGGCCGCTGTTCTCTTGGGGGTTCAGGAGCAGGTGCGGGCCTGGTTATTGCAGCGGATCAGTGTTCCAGACAGGTCTGAAGTGGGAGCCATTCCCCTTGTATTTCTGGCGGCGGTCTATGGTGGCTATTTTGGTGCCGGCTTGAGTGTGATTTTGCTAGCGGTGCTGGGCGTTGTTCTCGGGGAAAGCTTGAGGCGCCTCAATGGCTTGAAGCAAATTTTGGCCTTTGGGATCAATGTTGCTGCTGCTGCATTTTTCGTTGTGTCTGGGGAGGTAGTGTGGCCGGTGGCTTGGGGGATGGCGATCGCCACCATTGTTGGCGGATTGCTAGGGGGTAAATTTGCCCGCGCGGTCGACCCCGTGCTGCTACGCTGGACGGTCGTGCTTTTGGCCCTCGTGTTGGCGATCAACTATTGGCTGCAACAGCCTTAAACAAAGCCCGTGACGAGGATTGAACTCGTGACCTCACCCTTACCAAGGGTGTGCTCTACCACTGAGCTACACGGGCAAAGATTCCCAGAGCTTTATCATAGCCCATTGAGGGAACAATTGAACAAATGGGCTGCGAGTTTTTGCTAAAAGTTGCGACGAGAGAAAATCCAGGTGGCGATCGCCAGCAGGGCCACCGTATAAATCACGCCATAAAAGGCATTGGCCACAAGTTCCGGTACAGACGGCAGCATTCCATAGACCGCCGTATTCTTAAAGTCCAAGCGGGATAAATCGGGAAAGATCAGATAGAGAAACTGCATCAGTTGCCGTACGGTGTCACTCTCTATCTTTTGGCTGAGGATGACCAAGTTTTGGCTAAAGTGCCCCATAAAGTACAGTGCCACGGTTAGGAGCGTGGCAATCAAGGAACTGGTGAAACTACCAAAAAGCAAAGCGGCTGCCGTCAGGAGGGCTAGTTGCAGCGCAATGTAGAAAGAGTTCACTATCAAAGGACCAGTGGGATAGGCAAACTGATTCAAGCTCATGAGAATAAACAGAATTAGCGTCATCAGTGCTACCAGTACTAGCAGAACCGCCGATAAGCCCAAATGTTTGCCAATAATAAATTCCGCACGGCTGATGGGTTTCGCCAACATCACCAAAATCGTGCGCTTTTCTATTTCTTTATTGAGCAAACCACCCCCAACAAAGGCGGCAATCAGCAAGCCAAAGAGGGAAATTCCTGCCATCCCCACATCAAGGCTAATTTTGTCTTGGGTTCCTGCTGAGACCTGTCCCAAAATCACAATCGCTAAAGCTAGGCCAATGGCAAAAACAGCAGTGACGTAAAGAACCCGCTCTCGCAGTGTTTCATTGAAAACATTACGGCTAATTGTCCAGAGGCGACTCACCGTTAGCGGTAACATGTCTGGTACTCCTTGAATTTACTCTCCTCTCAAAGAATACCTATTTTGATAGCTTCGACGTCCACCGGAAAAGTCGTTCACCCTTTTACGGTGGTACCTACTGCCGGGAGAGAGAGGTCAGTATCTTTATCAAAGGGCTCAAGGGGCACCCTGAGATCATGCCTCTCGATTCGAGGCGATCGCCAGCGCGGTAGCAGCGTAGCAGCAATCCCCCACTTCATTTCTTTGTTTCTTGGATAGATGGATAGATGTCGATTGCCATTTCCTCTCAGCTAGCCAGCACACAATCCACGACGTCGGGGTTGCGGCGGTAGAGATCAAACCTTTTGCCGCGATCGTGGGCTGCCGTTGCGAGCAAGAGCACTTTGGCAGGGCGTATAGACACGACCATGAATTAGCTCATGCCCTGCCAACTGCTGCTCTGTCCAGCCAAAGTATTCTTAAAGGATTCTTCTGGTGTGAAATAGCGATCGCCCGTCTCCTTGGCAGCTACCATTGCTTGTATTTCTAGTGAAAACTGTATTCCTTTAGGATAGCTTCCCCTGATCTCTGACATCTCAGAACCAACGTGCCACAATAGGCGGTGGGGACGCAGTTAGGAGATTTAACGTAATTTAACGTAGTTCTCTTTGGAGAGGGTTGACGTGTCCCTAAGTTCAAGTCTTGATTCCCAAGCCCCTGAGGTGGCAATTCTGCGGGTGAGCGGCTTGCGTTGTGCTGGCTGTGTGCGATCGCTGGAAAATCAGTTAAAAGAGCAGCCGGGCGTAGATGCTGCGGCAGTGAATCTAGTGACGGGAACCGCCGTTGTCACCTATTCCCCCAATAAGACAACCCCTATCGCTATTGTTGAGACCCTAAACCAAGGCCGCTTTCAAGCCACCCTTGCAGAAGCCAATGCCCTTTTGGAACTGCCCACGGCCTCTGAGGAAACCTCTTTGCCAAGGTTGGCGATCGCCTTTATACTCCTTATTCTCTCCAGCGTCGGCCACGGGATTGATCTGCTGCCGGGGCACTGGTCCATGTTAGAAGCCATGATCTGGCACTGGGGGCTAGCGACGATTGCCCTTGTCCTGCCGGGGTGGGAGATTTTGCGGCAAGGGATGATCGGCCTCCTCCAAGGGTGCCCGAATATGAATACGCTGGTGGCTCTTGGCGCCTTGGGGGCTTACCTCACCAGTACGGTGGCGTGGCTGTGGCCGGCCTTGGGGTGGGAGTGTTTCTTTGATGAACCGGTGATGATCCTTGGCTTTATTTTGCTGGGGCGATCGCTGGAGCAACAAGTACGTCAACAGGCGCAACGGGACTTGCGATCGCTCCTCGCCCTGCAGCCAAAACAGGCCCTATGGCAACCGAGTTTGACCGCTAGCGATCGCTGGCCCATTCCCGTCAGTCGTATCCAGGTGGGAGACTGGCTGTGGGTGGATGCTGGAGAACCCTTTCCCGCCGATGGCACCATTGTGACCGGGGAAACCTTGGTGGATGAATCCATGCTCACGGGGGAATCTCTACCGGTAGTCAAAGGCGTGGGGGCATCCGTTCTAGCGGGCAGTCGCAATGTTGGTGCTGCCGTTACCTTACGGGTAGAACGCTGTGGCCGTGCCTCATTTTTGGGACAGATTTTAGAGCTCGTGGTGCAGGCACAAAATCGCAAAGCACCGGTGCAGCAAATGGCAGATGTGGTGGCTGGCTATTTTGGCTATGGAGTGTTGCTCTTAGCGGCAGGCACCGCTGTTTTTTGGAGTGCGATCGCCCCCCATGTCTTCCCAGAAATAACCAATCACACGTCCCTATTGCCCCTAAAGCTGGCCTTAAGTGTGCTGGTGATTGCCTGTCCCTGTGCCCTTGGCCTTGCCACTCCGATCGCCCTTCTTGTGGGCACCAGTCATGCCGCTGCCAAAGGCTTAATTATTCGCGGTGGCGATGTTCTCGAGCGCACTCAACAGTTGGACACGATTGTGTTTGACAAGACGGGCACACTGACAACGGGTGAACTCGAAGTTGCAGAGATCCACCTGTACGGGCAGTCCTCCTTAGAAACCGTCCTCTACCTACTGGCCAGCCTAGAGCACAAGAGTCGCCATCCCCTTGCAGTGGCGATTCAGAAGGCATGGGCTGCGACAAACCAGACAACAGAACTAGCAACGGTGACCGGGCTGGAAACTGCCCTTGGACTGGGGATGAGCGGTTGGATTGAGGGACATCACTATCAAGCGGGCCGCCTCAGTTGGCTGCGTGATCAGGGTATTGACTGCCCTCCCCTAGCGGTAGAAACCCATGTGGCCTTGGCCTGCGATCGCCAGCTGATGGCGGTGGTAACCTTTCGCGATCGCCTGCGCCCAGAGGCAGTGAGCACCATTCAAGCCCTGCAAGCCCAAGGCTATGAGATTCATGTCCTCACGGGCGACACCGCCAAAGCAGCCCAACAACTCCTAGAACCCCTCGGCCTACTCCCAGCCAATATCCACACAGATCTGCAACCCCAGCAAAAGCTGGCCCTCATTGAGGAGTGGCAAACCAAGGGCAAAACAGTGGCGATGGTTGGGGATGGCATGAATGATGCCCCCGCTCTGACGGCAGCTCAGGTGGGGATTAGCCTTGGCACTGGTACAGAGGTGGCCATTGAAGCAGCAGATATTATCCTCACCCGCAATCATCTGGAGGATGTGCTCACCGTGCTGGCCCTCAGCCGTGCCACCTTCCGCAAAATTCAGCAGAATCTTTTTTGGGCAGTAGCCTACAATATCGTCGGTCTACCCATTGCAGCCGGTGTTGGGTTACCCCTGTGGGGACTCAGTCTCACGCCTGGACTTGCGGCCGCTTGTATGGCCATCAGTTCGATTGCCGTTGTTCTGAATTCCCTAAGCCTCACTCGAGCAAACTAGCTCGCGAATCTGTTGGGCATTGGCACGGGTGAGCCGCTTTTTGTGGGGCAGGACAACCACCGCTGGTCCCCGTTTGCATTCCCCCATACAGCCTGTCGCTTTCAGGGTAATGGGGAGCTGTTGGGCCTCTAGTTCTTGCCAGAGTTCCTTGGCGCCCCGGCGACAGCAGGCGGATTTTTGACAAATGAGCACCCTACAGGGCTGAGAACCCCTTGCCACTGTGGCTTGAGCCGTTGCTAAAAATTCTAAATGGTCTGCCTGGTATTGCTTGACCCAGCCATCGTACTTATCCTTGACCGTGCCTTCTAGCCGCAGGCGATCGCCCACCTTGGGGAGTTGTGCTAATTCGCGTCGTAGCGATTTTTCCAGCTTGATCCAGACTGTTCCCGTGAGGGTTTTCAAAATCACGACCTTGGGCAGTCCCTTCTTGTAAAAGATCTCTTCAACCGTGCCCTCAAGGCAAAATGTCGGCAAATCAACGACACCCAGACCCATAGAAGTAAGACCTTGTTAGAAATTTTTCTCAATAAATTGAGTCTAGCATATCAGGTAAGGTCTTGGGGTTAGCCCAAAGCCTTATTAGATTCCTTTAAGAAAATAATAAGAAAATAATCATGTCAACCGGAGAGAATCCGCTCCCACTCTGCCAGTAGGTTATCAATACTGCCCGTCGTCTCAGTCGCCTCGCCGACTCTTGCTGCGGCGGAGCTATCGAGAGGGGCACCCACCTCCTCAACGCTATTGGGAAAGAGTTCTTCAAGAGTTGGTTGAGCAGTGGAGGGTTCCTCCGACTTCCGATCGGGCATTAAGTAAATTTGGCGGATATCCGCTGGCAGATACTCCACGATGCGTGCTAAGCCTTCCTCTAAATGCTGGTTGAGTTCCTCAAGGCTGTAGGTTTCCCCTTGAACTTCTAGGTAAGCGCGCAGGCGCTCAAGGTTCCAGTGAAAGGTTTGGGTTGTCACCAGCACTAGGCGGCTCAGGGGACTCAGGTAGGCAAGGCTGGCTTCCAAATAGCACCAAAGGGGCACTGGTGCATCCCGAAGGACATAGGTAATGTGCTCAATGCCGGGAAGTTCCTCTTGAATGAGGGCGGCGGTGCGGTTGACAATCCAATTGCGCAGGGAGCGAGCTTCCTCATCCCCCACTTTCACGCCCTCAGGGGTAAATTCCACAAGGTCAAGGCCAAAAAATAAGCCATGCCACACCTTGGCAAAAAGATAGTCCACCTGTACAGGCGATCGCCCGTGGTGTTGCAGAACACTATATACGAGGGGGCCGTAGCGACAGTAGAGAGCCACGAAGTAGCAGCCGCGATCGCGCTGATCCTGAAAGGCCCTGATCAACTCCGCATCGGAAAGGGTGAGTAACGGTTGGATCAGCGGATGTTGTCGCTCCGCCATCCTGGGAAAGGAAAGTGCCTTGACCATCTCACTGCCACTGAACCAGACAGACTGTCCTACGCCTTCACCAATGGGCCTATGCAGAATTCATCCTGAGTTCAGCCTTGGGTGCGATCGCGAAACAGGGGCAGGTAATCACGACTCTCCGTCCCCAACCACCGATCCCAGAAGGTGAAATAGAGGCCATAGTTACAGCGAAATTGACGGTGGTGCAAACTGTGGTGGGTGGCTCCAATCAACCACTGCCCCAACCAATGTTCGGCAAAGCCACGGGGGTAGATCTCTAAGTTTAGATGATTAATCACACTGGAGACCGTCATCAGGCTCAGCTGGATCACGATAGCGTAGGGGTGCAGTGGCACAAGCACAATAATCAGCGGCAGAAAAATCGCCTGTAAGCAGGCCTCCCAGGGATGAAATGAAAAGGCAGTCCAGGGTGAGGCAACAATGCTATGGTGATGCACCCGATGGACACAGCGATAAATTTTCGGTTGGTGCATCCAGCGATGGAGCCAATAGTAATAGGTTTCGTGGAGCAGTAGCACAAGGCCAATGCTCAAGGGAAAGTAAATATAGTCCCAAAGGGAATTTAACTCCAGATAAACCGCTGTCCAGCCCCGCTGCCACATCACTGCGGCGATCGCCCCCGCCAGGGCAAAAATAGCCGCTGTCAGCAATGACCAGCCAAACTCGTGCCAAAACTGCCCCCGCTTGTAAGGCCGCAAATTTATCCGTCGTTTCCTCAGGGGCGTCCAGCAAGCCACGACATATACCAGCGAAAAAAAGCCAGCCACTAGCAATAGGCGGCTGACGACCATCAAAAACATTACCCCAACCATAATGCCAAAGAGGCGGGGGTCACTGAGGTTGTAGGGAATCATGCAACACAGTGCTAAAGGCGTCCCCTAGAGCCAGCCCAACCAGTGGAGCAAGCCCTCTCCTGTCCAATATTCCCACAACAAAAGAGCCACCAGACCCACCATCGCTGCACGGCCATTAATCCGCTCAGCAAAGGTATTAAAGCCGTACTTTGGGGTTTCCAGTTTGGGGGTGCGGCTCGGCTCTGTAGGGGTGGCCATGATTACTCCTGCTCGTCTTCGTTCTCTTCTTCGGCTTCAGGGAAGTAGAAGCCTTGGGCACGTTCAGTCAAAATAGACTTACCAATCGAGAGGGCACGTTGTGCTTGAAGGGCAGCTTGGCGCTTCCAGACAGCACGGCGCATACTGCGCTTGGACTTTGAGGTTTTCTTTTTGGGGCAGGCCATGGTGATCCCTAGGATGAACTTTCGCAATCTACTACTTTATCCCAAACTCTTCCCGAGAACAACCACCCATCCCCCCTGTGGACCAGAAGGTTCCTCTTTTTGCACAAAAAACTATCCCAGAGGGACACCACCCTTGTAATATCAGTTAAGGGTATACTGAACCACCCCATGAGGGGATGTCCACTTCTACGAGCAAAGGGAATCGTCAGCTATGAGCAGTAAGCCAGACCGTGTGGTTCTCATCGGCGTTGCTGGAGACTCCGGCTGTGGTAAATCAACGTTTTTGCGCCGACTGGCCGATCTGTTTGGCGAAGATTTTATGACTGTGATTTGTTTGGATGACTATCACAGTCTGGATCGCAAGCAGCGGAAAGAAATGGGGATTACGGCGCTTGATCCCCGCGCCAACAACTTTGATCTGATGTATGAGCAGATCAAGGCTCTCAAAAATGGCGAATCAATCATGAAACCCATCTACAACCACGAAACGGGGACGATTGATCCGCCGGAGAAGGTGGATCCCAACCACGTGATTGTGATTGAAGGCCTGCATCCCCTCTATGATGAACGGGTGCGATCGCTCATTGACTTCAGTGTTTATCTCGACATCAGTGACGATGTAAAAATTGCTTGGAAGATCAAGCGCGACATGGCTGAGCGGGGCCATAGCTATGAAGACGTGATTGCCTCCATCAACGCCCGTCGCCCTGACTTCATGGCCTATATCGATCCCCAAAAGCAGTACGCTGACGTGGTTTTGCAAATTCTACCGACCCAGTTAGTCAAAGAGGAAAAAGTCGGCAATATCCTGCGGGTACGGATGCTGCAACGGGAAGGCATCCCCGGCTTTGAGCCCGTTTATCTCTTTGATGAAGGTTCAACGATTACTTGGATTCCCTGCGGTCGTAAGCTCACCTGCTCCTATCCGGGCATCCGCCTCAGCTACGGACCTGATGAATACTATGGTCACCCCGTTTCGGTCTTAGAAGTGGACGGTCGCTTTGAAAAACTCGATGAACTCATCTACATTGAAAGCCACCTGAGTAATACTTCCACCAAGCACTACGGCGAAGTGACGGAACTACTGCTAAAGCACCGTGACTATCCGGGTTCCGATAATGGGTCGGGTCTATTCCAAGTGCTAACGGGCCTGAAAATGCGGGCTACCTATGAGCGCTTGACCGCGCGGGACGCGGCCACTGTCACCAATCGCTAATTGGGCCTGCCACATTGAGGGCACTGATGCAACTGCACCAGCGATCGCTATGGTCATCCCTTTTGGTCTTTATCCTCTGCTGGTTGTTTCTAATGTGTGGCCAGCCAGCTTTTGCTGCCGATAGCGATGACCTGATCTTTATCCCGCGCCAAGCCCAGAGTGTCCTCAAGCTCAATCAACCTCCCAGTAGCGATCCCCTACATTTTTTGGTGGAGCGTTTTTGGACGTCCCAACTTGCTCATTGGGGCTTGTCCTGGTCTGAAATCAATGATTGGGTGGGGGAGGGGGTGACACTTGCCCAGTTCCCCTGCCCCGAAGCATGTTCATCCCCGCGGCAGTTGTGGATTTTGCCCTTGAAGCGCCTAGGAGCAGCAACGGCTTTTTGGGAGACCTACTGGCAGGGGCATCCCTTTGAGGTGCAAGTCTATCAAAATATCCCCCTGCAGGTGGGCAAGGACTTGGTGACAGCCCGTCTCGGCGATCGCCTGCTCCTTGCTTCGGATGTGGAGACTATGACCGCTAGCTTAGGGGCAGCGGTAACCGCGGATGGTCATCTTGCGGGATTGACTTTTTATCAAGTGGCGCGGCCCCAATTAGAGGCTGAACCTACAGCCCTCTACTATGTCAACCTGCAATCTTTGAGTTCTGAGGGGCGCCAACTGGCACCCACCTACGATCGCCTGCTTTTAGCCGTAAAGGCACAAGCCAACGAGCTACATCTGCAAATGCTGCTGCACCGCACCAGTGATGCAACACTGGCCTCTGATCCCTTCGACCTTGAGTTCCTCCGTTTCCCAGAACCGATTCCCACGGTAGTGGTGGCGGGTGCTCACTTGCCAGAGGGCTATAGCCAACTCACTGCCGCTTTGGCCGATTACCGCTTTGGCAAAACTCCCCAAGGGGATGATATTGTCAGCCCACTGCTACAGGATTTGACGGCGGATATACCGGTGGACTTGACTAGCCAGATTTTTCCCTTGGCCAGCGATCGCTTTTGCCTTGCCCTTTGGTATCTAGCCGATAAACACTGGCAATGGTTGTGGCAGACGACCCATACCCCAGAAACGGCGACGCTGCTGCACCAGTTGGATGATCTTGCCCGTGCCAATGGCTATGAGGTCAATCGCTTAGTCTTGGATAAAGAACCCGTAACCGCTTGGGTAAAATTGATGCTTGACCCGCAGACAAGGACAGGCTTGGTCTCTGATGTGGCCGCCGCCTATGGGCAACGGGGCGATCGCCTAATACTGGCATCTTCCCTATCGGTATTTTCCCAGCATCAAAGTAAAAAACTCTCTTGGTTGCCAGAGCACCTGTTGCGACAGCGACAAGGGATTCATGGGCTGGTCTATGCCCGCTGGCCGCAGCTATTTGCCCCCTTGAGCCAGCGTTGGCCCTTACTTCAGTACCTCAATGGCATTACCGCCGGCTGGTTAGAACGTCTGCAAAGCCTTACTTTGGTGAATTATGGCGTTCGCGATCGCCTGCAACACCTAGAACTGATTCTCAGCAGCAAAAACGCTTAGAACTGTTAACAAATCCTTAGTAGGCCTGTTATCAATTGTTGTGCCGCCCTGGTTCAGGATTGGGTAAAGTAGGGAGTATTATGTTTGCAGACTGGGGTAAATATGACATCAGTCCTCGATGCGACCAATCGCGATCGCTTAATTGAAAGTGAAAGTTTAGCAGCCCGTACCCTACAGGAACGGTTGCGACTGGTGGAAGAGGTCTTGGTCGATGTCTTGGCGGCAGAATCGGGTCAAGAATTGGTTGATCTATTGCGGCGCTTAGGTGCTCTCTCTTCGCCGGAAGGTCATGTGCTCCATGCCCCAGAAGGGGAACTGCTCAAGGTCATTGAATCCCTCGAACTCAATCAAGCCATTAGAGCGGCCCGCGCTTTTAACCTCTACTTTCAAATTATTAACATCGTTGAGCAGCACTACGAACAACAATACAACCGCGAACGCGCTGCCCAAGAGAGATTGCGGCGCCGCAGCGTCATGAGTGAACCGATTTCCGGTGTCAGTGGTGAAGGTTTTCCGCTGCCTCATAATGCTGCCAACGCAACGGCTGTGCGCAGTGGGCCGAGTGAACGCCTAGAGCATAGTCTCTACGAAGCCATTCCCGCTACTCAGCAGTATGGTTCCTTTGCTTGGCTCTTTCCTCGGCTGCAGATGCTGAATGTGCCGCCGCGCCATATTCAAAAGCTGTTGGATCAACTGGACATTAAGCTGGTTTTTACTGCTCACCCGACGGAGATTGTACGGCAAACAATTCGGGATAAGCAGCGGCGGGTTGCCCGATTACTCGAGCAACTGGATGTGCTAGAGGGGGCTTCTGCACACCTGACGGATTGGAATGCCCAAACTCTACGGGCACAACTGATGGAGGAAATTCGCCTCTGGTGGCGCACGGATGAGTTGCACCAATTTAAGCCGGAAGTGCTCGATGAGGTGGAATACACCCTCCACTACTTCAAGGAGGTAATTTTTGCTGTCATTCCCAAGCTCTATCGGCGCCTGGAGCAGTCATTGCATGAAACCTTTCCCACGCTTGAGCCCCCCCGTCACAATTTCTGCCGCTTTGGTTCTTGGGTGGGGGGCGATCGCGATGGCAATCCCTATGTCAAACCAGAAGTAACGTGGCAAACCGCCTGCTATCAGCGCAACTTAGTTCTTGAGGAATATATTAAGTCCGTTGAGCGCTTAATCAATTTGCTCAGCCTGTCCCTGCACTGGTGCGATGTGCTGCCGGATTTGCTAGATTCCCTTGAGCAGGATCAGCGGCAACTCCCTAGTATCTATGACCAGTATGCGGTGCGCTATCGGCAGGAACCCTACCGCCTGAAACTGGCCTATGTGCTCAAACGGCTGCAAAATACCCGCGATCGCAACCGGGCGCTGCAAACCTACTGCATTCGCCGCCATGAGGCGGAAGAGTTAAATAATGGGCAGTTTTACTGCCACGGTGAAGAATTCTTGGCAGAATTGCTGCTAATTCAGCGTAACCTCAAGGAAACAGGACTGGCCTGCCGCGAATTGGATGATTTGATTTGCCAAGTGCAGGTCTTTGGCTTTAATTTGGCAGCCTTGGATATTCGCCAAGAAAGCACCTGTCACGCTGAGGCCCTCAATGAAATTACCGCCTATTTGGGTATTCTCCCCTGTCCCTATACAGAACTCTCAGAAACCGAACGCACTCGCTGGCTCCTCAGTGAACTCTCGACCCGTCGCCCCTTGATTCCGGGGGAACTCCCCTTTAGCGATCGCACCAATGAAATCATTGAAACATTCCGCATGGTGCGGCAACTCCAGCAGGAATTTGGCACCGATTTGTGCAATACCTACATCATCAGCATGAGCCACGAGGTCAGCGATCTGTTGGAGGTACTCCTCTTTGCCAAGGAGGCAGGCCTCTTTGATCCAGCCACTGGAGCTAGTACCCTGCAAGCCATTCCTCTGTTTGAAACGGTCGAAGATCTCAAACACGCCCCGGCGGTGCTGACGCAACTATTCTCTCTCCCCTTTTGCCGGAGCTATCTTGGAAGCAACAGTACCCCCTTTCTGCAGGAGGTCATGCTGGGCTATTCCGACAGCAATAAGGATTCCGGCTTTCTCAGTAGCAACTGGGAAATTTACAAGGCGCAGCAACAGCTCCAGAAAATTGCTGAGAATTTTGGCTTCCAACTGCGCATTTTCCACGGTCGGGGTGGCTCAGTGGGTCGGGGTGGTGGACCTGCCTATGCAGCGATTTTGGCGCAGCCAGCGCAAACGATTAAGGGACGAATCAAGATTACTGAGCAAGGGGAGGTACTGGCTTCCAAATACTCGTTGCCGGAACTAGCGCTCTTTAACCTCGAAACAGTGGCCACAGCGGTAATCCAAGCTAGTTTGCTGCGCAGTAGTATTGATGAAATTGAGCCTTGGCACGAGATTATGGAGGAGTTGGCCACGCGATCGCGCCAGTGCTATCGCCATCTCATCTATGAGCAGCCAGAATTCATTGAATTCTTTAACGAAGTCACCCCAATCCAAGAGATTAGCCAACTGCAAATTAGCTCACGGCCAACACGGCGGGGGGGCAAGAAAACCCTTGAGAGCCTGCGGGCAATTCCTTGGGTCTTTAGTTGGACGCAAACCCGTTTCCTGCTGCCGGCTTGGTATGGTGTGGGTACTGCCCTAAAGGAATTCCTTGAGGAAAAACCCGCTGAGCATCTTTCCCTCTTGCGCTACTTCTACTACAAATGGCCTTTCTTCCGCATGGTGATTTCTAAGGTTGAGATGACCCTTGCCAAGGTCGATCTAGAGATTGCCCGCTACTATGTCCAAGAACTCAGCCAGCCCCAAAACCGTGAAGCCTTCTTCCGCCTCTACGATCAGATTGCTCAGGAACATCGCCTGACCACGGAATTAGTGCTCACGATTACTGGCCATGAGCGGCTACTCGATGGGGATCCGGCGCTTCAGCGATCAGTGCAACTGCGCAATCGCACCATTGTTCCTTTGGGGTTCCTGCAAGTATCTCTTTTGAAACGGCTGCGCCAGCACAATAGCCAAACTACCTCTGGGGCAATTTTGCGCTCCCGCTATGGTCGGGGTGAATTGCTCCGGGGGGCACTCTTGACCATCAATGGCATAGCAGCGGGGATGCGCAATACGGGCTAAGCAACGGCGAGGGTGAATCATGAACCCGATGACCCGCACATTAACCCTATCTCCGGAGTTAATGCAAATCAGCGTTGAGGACTATCACTGTTGAGCTAGGCCTTTGGGAGGAAGATGACCCTATTGAACCAGTGCGGGGGGGACTGATCAAGATGGCTGTTGGGGGATAGCCCCCGAAACCTGGATTACCCAACTGCTGCCGGTCTTAATGCCAATGTTTGGTGATAGGGCAACCCTGCGCTGTTAACCACTGGTTGTAATTTCAGTTCACAGTGAACCTGGGCTAGATATTACCCTTGTTGATAATCT
>NZ_DVDW01000048.1:0-75186 GCF_015296045.1 Thermosynechococcus sp. M3746_W2019_013
GCAGTCAGTGCTTAGTACAACTGGAGCGACTTCAATTGCTTATCGAACATGTGGATCGTATCCACAAAGCGTGCTGTCTTCGACTGGGTGGAAATAACCAGAGATTGGGTACGGGCACCTCCCTTGAAGAAACGCACCCCTTTCATGAGCATGCCGGGGGTAATGCCACAGGCGGCAAAGAGCACCGTTTCCCCAGAGGCCAATTCTTCGGCTTCATACACTTTATCGGGATCGGTGATGCCCGCTTTTTTCAGCTCTTCAAGGTTGCCTTCGCGGGTGCGATTGGCCCATTCCTTGGTCATGACCACAGCGGGATCATAGACCAGTTGCCCTTGGAAGTGCCCACCTAAGGCGCGCATGGCAGCGGCAGAAATCACCCCTTCGGGCGCAGCGCCAATCCCCATGAGGGCATGAATGTTGGTACCAGAGAAAGCACAGGCAAGAGCTGCGGAGACATCCCCATCGGAGATCAGTTGAACGCGGGCACCCGCATCGCGGATTTCTTGAATTAAGTCATTGTGGCGATCGCGCTTCATGACCACCACCACCAATTCATCGATGGCGCGGTCAAGGCATTCAGAGAGAATTTTCAGGTTTTCTGTCGCGGAGTTGCGAATATCCACTTTGCCCTTAGCAGCAGGGGGCGCTGCCAATTTCTTCATATAAAAGTCGGGAGCTGCAAACAATCCCCCTTTTTCAGAAATGGCCAGCACTGCCATCGAGCCTGGTTGACCATAGGCACAAAGGTTTGTCCCTTCGCAGGGGTCAACGGCAATGTCAATTTCAATGAGCTCTTCAGGGTTACAGTATTGGGCAGCATCGGGACGGGTACAAATGCCCACTTCTTCGCCAATGTAGAGCATTGGGGCTTCATCCCGTTCCCCCTCACCAATGACAATGCGACCACGCATATGGATTTGATTCATGCGGTTGCGCATGGCATCGACGGCCGCCTGATCCGCCATGTTTTTGTCACCTTTGCCCATCCACCGCGCTGAGGCGATCGCCGCCTGCTCGACAACTTCAATAATCTCTAAGCCGATGACGTTATCCACACAACCCTCCTAACTGCACAAGTTGATCCCGCAGAGGTTTCCTATCTGAGCTTACAGAACTTTGGCACGCAGAAAATAATCTCTCGCTGCAAATTATTCTCCCTCCATGGTCGCTTGATCGGGAAGCCTAAGCACTCTCCTGTTGCTGTGGAGCAAAGGTTGCCCCCTATGGTCTAAGGTGTGGTCAAAAAGAGCAGTTGCTCTGGGGGTAGATGATCCAAGTAATAGCCATCCTGGGCCAACACAATCAGTAGATGAAGACCACAATCGGGATGCAGGTGCAGATCCGCCCAAGGAATCGCTACTTCTAGGCAGATGCCCAAGGCATAGCGGGCATGGGTGGGGCGCTCTTGCCACTGATAGTTGGCGATCGCCTCCTTGAAGGTCATCTGTTGGTTTTCAAAGTCAATGACCAGTTGATGGTGGTACAGGTAATTCAGGGGTGCTTCATCGGGGTAATCTCGCAGATCCGAGAGGGGGCTATTGTACGTCACCCTGTTGGGGTAGTACCAGCAAAAATGGATGGCACTGATCTCATGGCCAAAGGGCTGTTTCTGGGTAGGGGCATCAAGACGTAGATAGATATTTAGGTGATCCACCCCATACCAGAGGCGATTGATCAGGGTTTGGCGGTGCATCGTCCCTCGGCTGCCACCAATTTGAATCCGGCCGGCAAAGTTCCAGTCCTGCTCATCACCGCCCCCATCAATCTCAGGGTGAATAAAGCCTTGGGGCGGGTAGGTATCCTTGGCTTCGTGAACTTCTAAGGGCTCCTTGAGAACCTCAGGAATCGGCTCCCCCAGTGCTGTGTAGAGCGCCATCAAATGCTCACGGAAAAGCTGATCAAACATGGCATCGTGGTTCGAGGAGTGGCCTTCACCAAACCACCAGAACCAGTCAGAGCCTTCAGCCGCCAAAAGGGCTTGCCATGCCGCTGGATTGTTTGTTTCTGTTGCTTCGGGGTGACGTTCAAGGGTTTGGCGGGCAGCCCCTAAATACTCCCAAGCTTTGTTTTTTACCGGATCGCCAATCCACGTGCAGAAATTGCCATCAATCCAAGAGCCACTGTGGAGAGTAGCGCCCGAAATCACTGCCCGCGGGGGATAGTGTTGCAGATACTCTGCCACAGAAACACAGGCAAAGTGCTCGCTCTCACTCAGCCCTTGATAGAGCCTTTCTAAGAAGGGCAGGCCATCACGGGGATAATATTCCCAGCAGTTTTCACCATCGAGGGCAATGGTCACTAGCCATGGCTGTTGTAAACTGGTCTGGCCGCTGTTTTCATAGGCAATGAGTTGCTGGCGAATGCCCTCAAGCTGTTTGAGTAAATCCGCTGCCGCTGCTTCGGGAGCCATGGCACTGTAGGTAAAGCCAATCAAATCCGAGAGGCGGTGATCACGAAAGACAATGTTGAGATCCCCTTTGGCTGTGGTCAGGCGGTAGGGTTGGTAAAGAACATCAGCCTGTTGGACAACCCCTGCTTCGTTGCGGTGAAAATAGGTTCCCGTTGTCCAGCCCAAGATTGCTTCATCGGAACAAATCCACTCAAATCCTTGCTCGACAATTGGTTCAAGAATAGCTGGACTTACGGATTGCTCTGACGGCCACAGTCCGCGGGGCGATCGCCCAAAGAATTGTTCATAAAGAACTCGGGCCCGCCGCAAATGCCGAGGAACATCTTCGGGATATTGGAACCGCTGTTGGGGCAAGGCAATGTTGGGAACCGCCACTTTTGCGGCATCGGTATCCACCAAGAGGGGCAAAATCGGGTGGGTGTAGGGGGTGGTGGTGACTTCAATTTGACCCCTCTGTTGCAGGGCGCGATGCTGGGGGATGATTTGGCCAAGAATTTCCCGCTGTTTGGCAATGATTCGCTGGCGATCGCTAAGGCTAAAATCCCGCCCTTGGGAGAACCATTGGGCAATCTCTGGCTCCTCCCAATACAGAGGATCAATCCACGCTAAATTGTGCCAGGCCAACAAATCCCCATAATCCTGGGGCTGCCAATTTTGCCAACACCATGTTTTCCCGCGAGTTTGCCGTTGCTCGTAGAGTTCACGATAGCGGGGGTGGGGATCAATCATGGTGCGGTGGTGGGCATCAAAGAAATGCTCAATGATAAACCAGCGCTGTTGATCCGTGAGTTGCTCGACCGGGGTCAGTGTAGCTGTCAGGTAGGGATCCAGAGCCGTCCCGTTGACATAGTCCTGAATTTGGAGCAACAGGGAGGGCACAAGGTTGACGGTTTGCTTGAGGCGGGGATATTTGGCGAGGATTAGGATCAGGTCTAAGTAATCCTTAGTGCCATGGAGCCGTACCCAAGGGAGCAGGTATTGACCAGTGCGACAACTTTTGTAGAGGGGTTGGTGCTGGTGCCAAATGAAGGCTATATGCAAAGGATACGCCACAACAAACTTGCCCCCCGTATTTAGGACTCTTCCTCTAGTATTTAGTATTTCAAGTATTTCAGGGGAGTTTCTTCTATCACCACTTTGTTGCGTAAAATGTCAAAAGCAGCAAAAACCTTAATATCTTAATGTCATATCTTAATGTCGGCCGTTGCAAAGGTATGGGCTATGGCTCGCCCGCCCCTCCTCACCATTACAGAAATACAGAAAGCTCTGAAGAGCTGCAACCCCGTCTAACCGGTTTTCTATTCGGTTGAATGTCTTGCATTGAATTGGTGGCGTTGGGCAAGTTATTCCTAGTAGGCGCGACCCAAGGAGGGTGTCCAAGGGGTCTCAGGTGTTGTGACTACTGAAAGTAGGCTGCCAATGCCCTCTATCTCAACGCGCACGCGATCGCCCACTTGTAATGGACCAATTCCTGCGGGTGTCCCCGTCAATACTACATCTCCCGGCAGCAGTGTCATCACGTAACTAATGAAACTCACCAACTTTGCGGGTGAGAAAACCATCTGATCAATTGTTGCTGATTGGACCGGTGGTGCCGCCTCATTAATAAACGTTTGCAACCGCGCATCACTGGGAACCTCTCGCACAATCCAAGGACCTAGGGGGCAAAATGTGTCAAACCCCTTAGCTCGTGTCCATTGCTGCTCCCGCTGTTGCAGATCCCGAGCGGTGACATCGTTGGCGATCGTGTAGCCCCAAATATGCTCAAGGGCTTCATTTTCAGGGCAGGCACGGGTACGGCGACCAATGATTACCGCCAATTCCCCCTCATAGTCCAGGCGCTGCACTTGGGGCGGATACCAAATGGGACAGCCGGGGGCTTGAACCGTTGTCGGTGGTTTCAGAAAAATCAATGGCTCAGGGGGAACACTATCGCCCATTTCCGCAGCGTGTTTGACATAGTTGCGCCCCACAGCAACGATTTTCGAGGGGGAGCAGGGAGCCAGCAGTTGGTAGCGATCGGGACTGAGGACTTGGTGGGTGGGTTGGCCGTGGAGCCACGGTGCTGCATCCCAAATAATCACTTCACGATTGAGTTGCAGTGTGCCGTAATGAATTTGTCCCCCCGTGGTCTGCACCCGCACAAATCGTTCCACCATAGTGAATGAGTCCCCTTTTCTCCTTGCCAAGAATGGCAAACTGCGGTGCTAGAATTATAAAGCCTTGCTTTTTGCATCCGTCAAAAGGCCGTTTGTCCAAAGGGAGTTGACCTAAATGATCACACGTAACTACGAAACGCTTTATATTATTCGTCCTGATGTGGGCGAAGAGCAATTGGAGCAAACCATTAGCCAATTTCGCGCTTTTTTAGAAGAACAGGGCGCTACAAAGCTCAAGGTACAAAATCGCGGTAAGCGTCGGTTTGCCTATCCGATCAAGAAGCTGCGGGAGGGCTACTATATTCTGATGACCTATACCGCTCCGGGGACGGCGATCGCCCCCCTTGAACGCGCCATGCGCCTCAATGAAAATATTCTGCGCTTCATGACGATTGTCCTCGAAGAAGAGACTGAAACCGAAGACGCAGAAGAGGAAAATCCTGTGCTTGCCCGTGCCTAAAACAGTACACTGACTCACATTCCCTTGAAGGGGGGCACCATGGCACCATCTCCCAGTTCTTGGATTTGCGACGGTGTGCCTAAAAACGGCAGAACCTACCCTAATGCCAGCGGTGCCCATCCGCCCTACGAAAATTTTGGCCCCGACTGTGCGGTGTGTGGGCTCCCCCGTGAGGCCATGGAGCCAGCGAGCAGGGCCAATAGCAGCAAAAAATCGCCCCTGCCCCTCGTTGCTGTGGCCCTTGGGGTGGCTTTACTCCTGATGGGCGGCATGGGCTTCCTCAGTTATCGGCTGTTCTTGACCAACCGTGAGAATAACCCGCCATCGCTGTCGGGCCGATCAACCAGTGGCAGCCAACTGGTGAGCAAAACCACCGCCCGCAACGCCGCCTACATCAGTCAAGGGGAACGCATTCTCATCAGCGAGCCCAATCCCCAGCGAGTAGCCCTCAAGCAGGAGGCCGCCCTTGCCTTTGATCGGGGAGACTGGGCGCTGGCGATCGCCAAATATCAAGAACTGGTTGCCCTCGATCCCAATGATCCAGAGTCACGCATTTATCTCAACAATGCCCGTGCTCGCCAAGCTGGCAACCCTATGACAATGGCTGCCGTTGTTCCCATTGGCACCAGTCCCGATACCGCCAAGGAAGTGCTGCGGGGTGTGGCTCAATACCAAGAACAGTTTAATGCCAGTGCACCTAATCGTCCCCTCGAAGTCGTCATTGTGAATGAAAACAGCCCCAACGGTGTGACCAGCTTGGCCGAGGATTTAATCAACAGTTCAATTCAAGGGGTACTGGGTCATGGTACCGACGCCAACAGTCGTGCAGCCCTACAGGTTTACGAACAAGCAGGGATTGCCGCTCTTTCTCCCCTGACCACAAATGTCATCCCCCAAGGCAACAGTAGGGTGCAGGTACAGACGCTATCCCTCAATGAAAAAGGGAAACAACTCCTCAACACCTACCTTGACAATGCCGCTCAGACCCTAGCTGAGGCTGTAGCGAAAAAAGTACCCCATGCTAAGGTGGCTCTTTTTTACAACAGCGATAGTCCCTATAGCAATGAACTGAAAAGCAAGTTGACAGCCGTCCTACCGCAGTTTGGTGCTCAGGTGGTGCAACAGAGGGATGTGGCCGCCGGCTTTAATGCCAACACGGCGATGACCGCGGCCCGGCAAGCGGCGGCCAATGCGGTGGTTTTGGCCTTCAGTCGCGCTCGAGTCAACGAGGCCGTTGCCCTGGCGATCGCCAATCAAACCCAGACTCCGCCACTACAATTCTTTGGGAGTGATCAACTCTACGGTCCCGATCTCTTGATCAAGGGAGATAGTGCCATCAATGGCATGATTTTGGCGGTGCCCTGGAGTACCAACCCCAATGATCCCTTTGCTCAGCAGGCGGCGCAAGCGTGGCGGGGTCAGATTAGCTGGCGCACCACGACGGCCTACGATGCCACCCAAGCCCTAGCCCAAGCCATGGCCAAAGGGGGCGATCGCGCCAGCACCCAGCAGCTCCTGCGCCAAGGAGTGCAAATTCAGGGGCAAACCGCCAGTGGTACCTTTAATCGGGTTCCTCTCGTCCAAGCGGCACCGGGGCCCAATGGCCCCAAGGGCTCCAACTACCAGTTCAATCCCCTCAGTGGCATCTAAAACCGTCCAACTAGTGCTAAGCTATTGCCGATTGGTGTTTTAGGAATCTCCATGACTGCAAAAATTGGCATTATTGGCGGCAGTGGTCTCTACAAGATGGAGGCTCTTACCGATGTCGAAGAGGTACGCCTGACTACGCCCTTTGGTGATCCTTCCGATGCCTTTATTTGCGGCAAGATTGCTGGGGTTCCCGTTGTCTTTTTGGCACGCCATGGCCGCCATCACCATCTACTGCCGACGGAGATTCCCTTTCGTGCCAACATCTATGGCTTCAAATCCCTTGGGGTCGAGTACCTCCTGTCTGCCTCGGCGGTGGGTTCGCTCCAGGAAGCAGTCAAGCCCCTTGATATCGTGGTTCCGGATCAGTTCATTGACCGCACGCGCAACCGCATTTCTACTTTCTTTGGGGATGGTATTGTGGCGCACATTGGCTTTGCTGACCCCGTTTGTCCTGTCCTTGCTGGGGTTCTGGCGGATGCCATTGCTGATCTGAACCTACCCGATGTCACCCTTCATCGCCAAGGTACCTACGTATGTATGGAAGGCCCTGCCTTCTCAACCTTGGCGGAGTCCAATCTGTATCGCTCTTGGGGGGGAACTGTCATTGGCATGACCAATCTCCCTGAAGCAAAGTTGGCTCGTGAAGCGGAGATTGCCTATGCAACCCTAGCGCTCGTTACCGACTACGACTGCTGGCACCCAGAGCATGATTCAGTAACGGTGGAGATGATTATGGGTCACTTGCAGCGCAACGTCAAAAATGCCCAAGCGATTATCTGTGAAACCGTCAAACGTGTCCATGCCCATCCACCGGTCTCTAAGGCCCACTGTGCCTTGAAGAATGCTATCCTCACTCCCCTTGATAAAGTACCCACAGCCACTAAGGAGAAACTCCACTTGCTCCTAGCCAAATATCTCTAGAAATATCTCTAACTGATTGATTGGGTAGCACTGTGATGACCATGGTCGCTATCAAAGTGCGTCTGATCACACAGTTGCGGATAGGTGGTCTTGGGATTGAGACAGCGGCAGCGGTTGAGGGCAGCGGCAAGGGCTTCAATTTTAATGGGTTTACTGATGTAGTCATCCATGCCGGCAGCAAAGCAGCGCTCGCGATCGCCCGCTAGGGCATTTGCCGTCATGGCAATAATCCAGGGGCGCTGACTGGGAGGCCATTGAGCACAGATGCGTTCGGTTGTTTCTAGTCCGTCCATTTTTGGCATTTGCACATCCATGAGGATCACGTCGTAGGGACGCTGCTGCAGAGCTTCAAGCACCTCCAGCCCATTGGCAGCCACATCGGCGCGGTAGCCCATCCGCTTGAGAAGGTGCAAGGCCAGTTTCTGATTCACCGCATTATCTTCGGCCAGCAGAATACGCAGGGGGAAACGAGTGCCCAAGTTAGGATCAATGCCTGTTTTAGGCAGTGCGGACTGGGTTCCCAGTTCACAACTGAGTACCCTAATCAGGGTTTGCCGCAGGCTCAAGGGGCGAATAGGTTTAGGCACGTGAGCAGCAATCAGTTGTTTGTGACTCGGGGGTTCCAGCCAACTCAGGGGCGTGAGCAACACGATCGGTTGTTGCTGAAAGGACGGCTGAGATTGCAACCGCTCCGCCAGCTCAAGCCCGGTCATTTGGGGCATATTCAAATCAATCACCGCCAAATCCCATTGGGGCAGAGCCTCCAAAACCAGTTGGGGATCGCCATAGCCAATGGGCAACATGCCCCAGTTTTGCAGCAGTGTGCAGAGATTCTCACGGCTGGCGGCATTGTCATCAATAACTAAGACCCGCTTGCCTTCCAAAGCCGGATGAACCATTGGCGGCACATAGGGTTTTGCTCCCTCAGCGAGGATTGTAAATGTGAACGTCGTGCCTTGGCCTTCGGTACTCTCAACGGACATATCGCCGCCCATCAACTCACAGAGGCGTTTGCTGATGACTAGCCCTAGGCCGGTACCGCCATACTGGCGAGTGGTTGAGGCATCCACTTGGCTAAAGGGCTTGAAGAGCCGATTGAGGCGATTGCTGGGAATACCAATGCCTGTATCCTGAACTTGAAATTGGAGAAAATCCTTGCCCTCGCGCTTGACCACCCCTAGGTGAACAGCGACTTGGCCTTCATGGGTAAATTTAATGCCATTGCCCACGAGGTTCACGAGAATCTGCCGCAGCCGTGTCACGTCCCCTTTGATTTGCGCTGGCGTTTCGGGGGTGCAGGTATAGAGGAGTTCTAGTTGTTTCTCCTCGGCCTTGCTGGCAAGCAGACTGAGGACGTCCTCAACACACTCGCGGACATCGAAGAGTTGCTGCTCGAGCACCAATTTGCCGGATTCAATTTTCGAAAAGTCAAGGATGTCGTTAATAATCGTTAACAGTGCCTCACCGGCCTGGTGCAGGGTTTGTAAAAAGTCCCGTTGCTGTTCATTGAGGGGGGTATCCAAGAGCAAATTGGTAAAGCCCAAAACAGCATTCATGGGGGTGCGGATTTCATGGCTCATGGTGGCCAAAAATTCACTCTTGGCACGGTTGGCCAGTTCTGCTTGCAGGCGGGCTTGTTCAAGTTCTTGATTTTGCTGAGCGAGTAATTGTCGCTGCTGCTGTTCGTGGCGTAGGAGTTCCGCCTGGGCGATCGCAATCCCCACTTGCGCGGCCACGGCTTCCAAAAGTTCAATTTCTTCGGGGGTCCACTGCCGCTGGCGATCGCACTGATGCAGACCAATGATGCCGTTGGGCACCCCCTTATAGGAGGTACGGATAGCCAGCATGGACTGAATCTGGAACTGATGGCACAGGTGTATGGCATTGGCCAAAAGGGGATCCTGAGTCACATCATTGGTGACAACAGCAGCATCCGCATTGAGAACTGCCAAGGCATGGGGATTGTTCTCCACTGGTATACTGATGCCTCTCATGGAGGCGTAGCCCGGTTCCAGATACTCAGCCACATCTGGAATGCGGGGGGGCGGCCCGGGTTCATAGCGATGAATCAAGCAGCGATTGACACCAAAGGCCTGCCCAATTTGGGTCACAGTAGTTTCAAAGACCGTTTCCGTATCGAGGCTTTGGCGAATCTGTTCGGTAATTTGATTTAGGAGCAATGCCCGCTGCATTTGCTGTTGCAGTTGCTGACGTTGGCGGGTTTCCTGTTCAAGAAGCTGTACTTGGGCCAGGCCAATGCCCACCTGGGCCGCCACACTCTTGACGAGACTTTTAATCGCATCTGTCCACCGCCGTTGGCGATCGCACTGGTGCAAAATGAGTAAACCATTGGCTTGATTGCGATAGGCCGTGCGCACAATCAGCGCAGATTTCACACTCAAGGCTTCGCAGTAGGCATGCAGGGGGATGAGGCGATCGTCATTTTGCGCATCGTCGCAGCTAAATACCTCATCAGAGGCAAATACCGAAACCAGAAACGGGGCACGCATCTGTGTCAAATCAAGGTCGCATTCATTGACAGAGGGCACTCCCGGCGCACAGTATTCTGCCACCAGTTGCATTGGCGAAGGGGCATTCTCCTGATAGACAAACAAAAGGCAACGACTGACATTGAGGGTTGCTCCTACTTGCTGAACTGCTGTACGGCAGATATTTTCCCGCTCGATTTGCTGGCGAATTTCCTCAGTAATACGATTGAGCAGGAGCGTGCGCTTCACCTGCTGCTGTAAAAACAGCTGTGCCCGCTGCCGTTCGGTGACATCACTTTGGATGCCAATGTAGTGAGTAATTTCGCCAAACTCGTTATAAATGGGTGAGATGGCAAGTTCATTCCAGAAAAGCTGGCCGTTTTTGCGGTAGTTGCGCAGCACTACACGGCAGGATTGACCTTTTTTAATTGCATTGCGGAGCATTTCTAACCCCGGCTGCTGGCGATCGCCCCCCTGCAGAAAGCGGCAATTCTTACCAATCACTTCCATAGCACGGTACCCCGTCATTCGCTCAAAGGCGGGATTGGCGTAGATCACTGGATTGTCTGGTTGGCGGTAGTCGGTAATGACAATGCCGTTGGTGCTGGCAACAATGGCTCGCTCCCGCAGTCGCAGCTCCGCCTCAATTTTTTTCTTGTCAGTAATATCAACTGCCAACTCCAAAAAGCCAATCAGTTGGCCTTGGGTATCATGAATTGGGGTGATTGACAGGGACACAGGGAAGCAAGAACCATCGCGCCGTACAAATGTCCACTCCTGCTCATCCGCCAAGCCACGCCGTGCCCGGGCCACCAGAGTCTCAAACCCCGCAGGAATGGATTCCCCCAATTGTGCACTGAGAATCTGAGCATAGCGTTCCACCTCTTGGGGATCATGAAAACGTTCGGGAGTCGCTTTGCCCACTAGTTCTGAGGCAGGGTATCCCAGCCATTCCTGGGCAGCTCGATTCATCAAGGTAATGATGCCATCGGTACGGGTGGCAATAATGGCGTGGTTACTACTATTGAGGATCGCCCCTTGGAGACTGCTCATCTGCTCGATGTGGGCCAGTTGTTGCCGGGTAAGCTCCAAGTGATGGCGGATTTCCAGCTCATTAATGACTTGGCGGCCAAGGGTGCGCAGAGTTTGCTGTTGAAGAGGTTTGAGCTCCCGCGGCTGGTAGTCCACGACGCAAAGGGTACCAATCCCATACCCTTGCGGCGTCACCAAGGGCATCCCGGCATAGAAGCGGATATAGGGGGGGCCTGTAACCAGGGGATTATCGGCAAAGCGCGGATCAAGGCGAGCATCTGGCACAACCATTAGCTCATCTTGCAGAATGACATGGGCACAGAAGGCAACGTCCCTTGGAGTTTCACAGGCATCAATGCCCACCTTAGACTTAAACCACTGCCGCTGGCGGTCAACCAGACTAATGAGAGCAATGGGAGTTTGGCAAATTGCTGCCGCCAGATTGGTAATCTCGTCAAAGATCGGTTCCGGGGGCGTATCTAAGACTCGATACTGCTCAAGGGCACGTTGTCGTTCCGATTCATTTGCTGGCAATGGAGCAGCAGGCATAGCCCAAATGTACCGCCTTCTTGTAGGAGCAAACCTTGCACATTATGCAAGTCTTTCATCATTATAGGGATTGCCCTGGCGCCAGAGAGGGTCCCCTAGGCGGTACAGAACACCCTACTTCTCTTTGTAGGACCTGGAGGGCAGTGACAGAACAAAAAAGGATGTAGAAGCAAGCCCTACACCCTTCCTCAATCGTTATTTATCGTTATTTTCAGAGGGGGCAATCCTAACCTGCCCAACCCTTAGCGGCTTGATCGAGCACGTAGGCGGCCACATCTTGAATTTGTTCATCGGTGAGACGACCGGCAAAAGCGGGCATTGCATTTTTGCCGTGCTGCACTTGGTAGATAATGGCATCCTCAGAGTACATGCCAAATTGCTCAAGGGCTTCTTTTTTCAGGGTTTTGTTCGCCATTACCACATTGCCGCCCCCCATGTGACAGGCTGCGCAGTTACCGCTAAAGACTTTGGCACCATTGGCCAAATCTGCCGCAAAGGCCACAGGGGTAAGGCCGACAAATAGAACCATTGCAATCGCGCAAACACTAATGAATAGCTTTTTCAATGGAGTTCTCCTTCCATGGAATGCGTCAGGGTATGGATAAGGCCCCAAAAATCAAGGGGTGCAAGATTCATCAAAGGTCAGTGTAGCAAAGTTCCCAACCTAGGGGGCACTGTCCGGAAAGCTTTCTACGCCCCAACCGGGGGCTACGGCTGCCGCTCGCAAAATAAAGGCAGCTAAGGTCTCAAGCTGTTCCGTCGTCAACCAGTCCTCACTCACGCGGCGACAGGAATAACTCTCTTGGCTGCCATCGTAGGATCGCGGCGATCGCTGGAAAGCCACGAGGCTGGCGATCGTATCCCGTGGCGGCGTTGCCCCCTTGAGATCCTTCAGAGAGAGTGACACCAAAGGATTGGGTAACGTACTGCCACCGACATGGCAGTTTTTGCAGTTTTCCTCAAAGAGCCGCTTGCCACGGGTCAAATCAACTGCGGTGAACGTTTTGGTCTCACCGCGAGCATTGAGGGGTAGTTCTACGGTATCCGTTACCTTGAGGTATTGGATCACATAGTTATCTACACCGGCGATTGCCAGTGCTGTTGCCGGCGCCATTGCCCAGGTCAGCAGCAGAATCAAAAGACCACTACAAAGCCAGCCGATAGATCGTTGCCAAAAGTGAGGTTGGTACATGGGTGTTGGGGAAATCCTGGTTACGAGTCATTAGTAATAAACTTTGCCACCGCCCCATTTATCACCCAAGATTTTGGGTTCGACGAGAATATGGCCGGCGATCGCCACCAAATCCTTCTCCGTCAGGTTGCGCATTTTCGGGAAAATGTCGGCACTGCGCAGACTGGGGTGCACCTCAGCAATTTCTTGCTCACCATCGTAGGTGGTGGGGTTCTTCATGTAGTCCACCAGGCCTTCAATGTTGTCCCGTGGCGGCGTGGCTAGGGCCAGGGTTTCCGTGCGCAAATCCAAGCTGGGGTTGGTTTTGGTGATCCCTCCCACATGGCAGGAGGCACAAGCATACTGGAAGAGGCGCTTACCCTCTAGGTATTGTTTTTCCGTCAGCGTAATTGTTTTGCCCTCGCTGTTGAGGGGGACAGTCAGGACTTCAGGGGTCAGTTCGGCGGCCAGTGCTGTGCCCGTGGTGAGTTGCCAGAGGCAGAGGCAGAGAGCGACCGCAAGCCAAACGCATTTTTTTAACATAGTTCTCCCAATAAGCAGGTCTTACGATTGCGGTGTGTCTGGTTGATCGTTGGCGGGCGCCGGGGTCGTCAACGCCAAAATAATTGCTTTGGCATCTTCCAGGGGCAAGCGTGTTTGTGGGCTGGTATAGCGGATACCTAAGCGATCGCACCACGCACAGACCGTTTCGACCGATACGCCGTAGTCCGCCGCCAGATCCGCGATCGCAATGTCCACAAATCCCATGCTGCCACTCCCCGCTTGGGATCAACGACCAAGTATCATTATCATGCCATTACGTAGCTTCTTTACCAAAAGGCCTCCCCTTCGCAAAGAGAAGTGCCGCCACAGCGTACACTGTTGATGTGGCCGTTCAGATGGAGTTTTCAATGAAACGAGTCCTGGCGATTATCCTTGGGGGCGGTGCCGGAACACGTCTGTATCCCCTGACCAAGCGTCGCGCCAAGCCTGCGGTTCCCCTTGCTGGAAAATATCGCCTCATTGATATTCCTGTGAGCAATTGCATCAACTCCGAAATCCATAATATTTACGTCCTTACCCAATTTAACTCGGCCTCCCTCAATCGTCATATTGCCCGTACCTACACCTTTCCCGGTCTGACGGGCGGCTTTGTCGAAGTCCTGGCAGCCCAACAAACCCCCGAAAATCCCAACTGGTTTCAGGGCACTGCTGATGCGGTACGTCAATACCTGTGGCTGTTGGCGGACTGGGATGTGGATGAATACCTGATTCTTTCAGGAGATCACCTCTACCGCATGGACTATCGCCTGTTTGTCCAACGCCACCGCGACACCGGTGCCGATATTACCCTTTCCGTTCTGCCGGTGGAGGAAAAGGCGGCCTCTAGTTTTGGCCTCCTTAAGGTAGATAGTACGGGGCGAGTGACTGACTTTCGCGAGAAGCCCAGCGGGGATGCCCTCCGGGATATGCGAGTGGACACCACCCGCTATGGCCTGACCAGCGAGGAAGCCCATCGCAAACCCTACATTGCCTCGATGGGGATTTATGTCTTTAAGCGGCAAGTCCTCATTGATCTGTTGGAGCAAATGGCCGATGCCACGGACTTTGGCAAAGAAATCATCCCCGCTGCGGCCCGTTCCCACCTTGTCCAAACCTATCTCTTCAATGGCTATTGGGAAGATATTGGAACCATTGGCTCCTTCTACGAAGCCAACCTTGCCCTCACCCAACAGCCCCAGCCGCCCTTTAGCTTCTACGATGAAAACGCCCCCATCTATACTCGTCCCCGCTATTTGCCCCCCAGTAAGATTCTCAGTGCCACCATCACGGAGTCCATCATTAGTGAGGGCTGTATCCTCAAGGAATGCCAAGTTCACCGCTCGGTCTTGGGGGTGCGATCGCGCGTGGAATCCGGCTGTGTCATTGATCACTCCCTGCTGATGGGGGCAGACTACTACCAAGACTCAGCTCACCGCAGCCAGCTACGGTTGCAACATAAAATCCCCATCGGCATTGGGGCCAACAGTGTCATTCGCCGGGCAATTGTGGATAAAAATGCCTGCATTGGCCGCGATGTCAAAATCATCAACAAAGACAACGTTGAAGAATCCAATCGAGAGGATCAGGGATTCTATATTCGCAGCGGTGTGGTCGTCATCATCAAAAATGCCGTGATCCCCGACGGCACCATTATCTAAGCCATAAGCAAATTTGAATTGGCAAGTGGTGAAAACCTGTGTAGCATATCAACAGTAAGCCTCCAACCCTCTAGCGGAACTGCCATCTATGCCCACGATAGAGACTCGCACTGAACCCATGGTCATCAACATGGGGCCACACCATCCCTCAATGCACGGGGTGTTGCGATTAATGGTGACCCTTGATGGCGAAGATGTCATTGACTGCGAGCCGGTGATTGGCTACCTCCATCGCGGCATGGAAAAAATTGCTGAAAACCGCACCAACATCATGTTCATTCCCTACGTCAGTCGTTGGGACTACGCTGCAGGAATGTTTAACGAAGCGGTCACCGTTAATGCGCCAGAAAAATTGGCGGGGATTCCCGTGCCCAAACGCGCCAGCTATATCCGCGTGATCATGCTGGAGTTGAACCGCATTGCCAATCACCTCCTGTGGTTAGGCCCCTTCTTGGCGGACGTCGGTGCCCAGACGCCCTTTTTCTATATCTTTCGCGAGCGGGAGTACATCTACGATCTCTTTGAAGCCGCCACAGGGATGCGCTTCATCAACAACAACTACTTCCGCATCGGGGGAGTGGCCGCTGACCTCACCTATGGCTGGGTAACGAAATGCCGTGACTTTTGCGACTACTTCCTACCCAAAGTTGATGAGTACGAGCGCCTGATCACCAACAACCCCATCTTTGTGCGTCGCCTACAGGGGGTGGGCAAAATTAGCCGTGAGGAGGCCATTAACTGGGGGCTATCGGGGCCGATGTTGCGTGCATCTGGTGTGAAGTGGGATCTGCGCAAAGTGGATCACTACGAGTGCTATGACGATTTTGACTGGGATGTACCGGTGGCCACCGAAGGCGACTGCCTTGCTCGCTACATTGTTCGTATTCAGGAAATGCGCGAATCGGTGAAGATCATTCGTCAAGCCTTAGATGGCCTGCCCGGTGGCCCCTACGAAAACCTAGAAGCCAAGCGGATGCTGGAGGGTGCCAAATCAGAATGGAACGGCTTTGACTATCAGTACATTGGCAAGAAGCTGTCTCCCACCTTCAAAATTCCTAAGGGGGAGCACTATGTGCGGGTTGAATCGGGCAAAGGGGAGCTGGGCATTTACCTGATTGGAGATGACAACGTCTTCCCTTGGCGCTGGAAGATTCGTCCACCGGATTTCAATAACCTGCAAGTGCTGCCCCAGTTGCTGAAGGGGATGAAAGTGGCCGATATTGTGGCTATCCTGGGCAGTATCGATGTGATTATGGGATCCGTCGATCGCTAGGCAACTACTGAGCCACCCGCGAGGAAACTATGGCTGTTCAATTACCGTTCCTCACCTCTACCAACTTTAGTGGCCTCTTTAATGAGCGGTTTTGGCAAAATGCGTGGCCAGTACCGCCCCAAAATCAACTGCAGCGGGGGGCGCTGGTTCCAGACGTGGAGCTGCCCGCTGTAGGGCTCAGTGCCCCTGTTCGCCTTTCAAAGGTGTGGAAAGAGCAGCCGCTGCTGCTAGTGTTTACCCGTATCTTCACGGAGCACCAATACTGCCCACTGTGCTACCCCTATCTCGAGACCTTGAATGAAAACTATGAAACATTTCAAGGCAAGGGAGTGGCCGTTCTTGTGGTTACCAGTACCGATGCCCAGCAAAGCGAAAAGGTCAAGGTGGATATGGCCCTAAAAATGCCCTTGCTCTATGACCCCAGTTGCCAAGTCTTTCGCAAATACCGCACGGGTCAAGCCCTGGGGGCACCGCTGCCGGCCCAGTTTCTCATTGATCCGGAAGGCAAGCTGCGCTACAAACATCTCTTCTCGTTTTTAGAACCCAATGCTCCCCTAGAGCGCTTGTTTCAAGAGATTGATGCTTTAGCTCAGGGGGCAACAGTAGCGACAGCAGCCTAGGAGCGTCGAAACTCGCTAGGATAGAAGGTATCCCTTTGGGGCTGTAGCTCAGTCGGATAGAGCGAGCGCCTCCTAAGCGCTAGGCCGTGCGTTCAAATCGCACCAGTCCCGTCCTTGGCCTTACAATAAAAGGCAAATATCTGTAAGGTCTTTGTAACCTCAGTGTTGCATCTGTGATAGAGCGATCGCCAGCGCAGTCTCTCCTGAAGGAACTTCAAGGGACCATTGATGACCTTGAAGACTACCAAAGTGCCCTTAGCTATGCAGCGGCCAAGAGTGCTCTTGAAAAATTACTGTGCGAGTGCAAAGCAACTGGCACTGGAAAAGCTTCCCTCGTCCGGGCGATCGCTGACCTCGAAGCCATGCTCGACAAACTCCACCAGGGTGTGGTGCAAATTGCTGTCTTTGGCATGGTGGGGCGGGGAAAGTCCTCCCTGCTCAATGCGCTGCTCGGAGAACCCTACTTTGCCACTGGACCCATTCATGGTGTCACCCAAGAGGAAGCCAGTGCCCTTTGGCAAATCTCTGCAGCCCAGCGTGGCAATCCCATTCGCCTCATTGATACACCGGGGTTAGATGAAGTCAATGGTGCCGCCCGGGAACAACTGGCACGGGAGGTGGCTGCCCAAGCGGATTTGATTCTCTTTGTCATTGCTGGGGACTTGACTCGTCTTGAATACCAAGCCCTCAGTGAGTTGCGGCAAGCAGGCAAGCCAATGATTCTGGTCTTTAACAAAGTGGATCAGTATCCAGAGGCCGATCGCGAGGTCATCTATGCCAAAATTCGCGATGAGCGCGTCAAGGAACTCCTCTCCCCCGCAGAAATTGTGATGGTGGCGGCAGCGCCCCTTGTGCCCCAGGTGCAGCGGGATAGCCAAGGACGGCTACAGGTGAAAATGACTGTCGGTGCCCCCCAAGTGGAACCCCTCAAACGGAAAATCTTGGAGGTCCTAGAGCGGGAAGGCAAGGCCCTGATTGCTCTCAATTCAATGCTCTTTGCCAATAGGGTGAGTGAGGAATTGGCCCGCTACAAGCTGGAACTGCGGGATCAGGAGGCCAACCACCTAATTTGGAAAGGGGCTGTTGCTAAGGCGCTGGCGATCGCCCTCAACCCGGTCACCGTTCTCGATATGGTCAGCAGTGCGGTCATTGACTTGACGACGATTCAACTGCTCTCGCGCCTCTACGACATTGAACTCACAGAAGCAGGGGCCAAGGAACTGCTCCAAACGATTGCCCTTGCCATGGGCAGCATTAGCTTAGGGGAATTTGCCGTTAATTTGGGACTGAGTTCCCTCAAGGGACTGTTGGGATTGGCTACGCCAATGAGCGGTGGCCTTTCCCTTGGCCCTTATCTATCGGTGGCTATGACCCAGGCGGGGATAGCTGGCTTTTCCTCCTATACGATGGGACAGGTGGCCAAAACCTATTTTGCCAACGGCGCAGGCTGGGGGGCGGCAGGGCCAAAAACGGTTGTTCAGCAAATCCTCAGTCAACTGGATCAGCGCCATATCCTCAATCGGCTGAAGTTAGAAATTCAGGAGCAGTTGTACCCGAGTTGAGCAAGACGCGCTGTTCCATAGGCGGCCTCAGTGTGGGGTGAAATGGCCACCGGAACCCCTAGGTATTGCTGGCGCAGCGCTAACCATGCTGGATTACGGGCACCCCCTCCCGCTGTCCAGACCTGTTTCAGAGGTGAGGCACCCAAACGCTGCAATTGGGCATAGCCTTGGGCCTCAATGCGACTGAGACTTTCAAGGAGGCCCTGCAAAAAGAGGCGCGGGTCATCGGGGCGTGGTTCTAGGCGAGGCGCTAGGTGAGGATCATTGATGGGAAAGCGCTCACCCCGCTTGAGTAGGGGATAGTAGTCCAAACCCGTGGGTTGACTGACATCTATTTGGACACTGAGGTGTTCGAGTTCCTCTGGGCTAAAAAACTGGGCTAAAATCGCTGCACCGCAGTTGGAGGCGCCCCCCACGAGCCAGCGATCGCCCAAGCGATGACTATAGATGCCTGCTGTCAAATCCTCTACCCTAGAGGCACTCAAAAGCTTCAGCACAAGGGTTGAGCCCAAGGAGGTCACGGCTTCACCCACCTCAGAGGCACCACTAGCCAAGAACGCGGCAATGCTATCGGTAGTACCCGCACACACCTGACACTCTGGAGAGAAGCCTAGATCAGTGGCTGTGACCTTTCCCAGAACGGTCCCCGGAGGAACGACCTTAGGCAGCAGGGACTGCAAGGGTGCAAGTATGGGGTGGCTGAACCAATCGGGGTAGGCTTCCTTTGCGGGGTCATAGCCCAACTTCAGGGCATTGTGCCAGTCGGAAATCCCCAGTTGACCGTGAAGTAAGAAGGCTAGCCAGTCAGCTTGGTGTAGGAAAAAGGCATTGGCAGTGGCATAGTGGGTCTGGAGCCACAACAGCTTGACCAGACTACTGGTGGCACTAAGGACAAGGTGATCTGTGGCTAAAATCTGCCGCAACCTTTGAAGATAATCTTGGGCGCGATCGTCGTTGTACAAAAGGACGGGCGAGGAGGGCTGCCCCTGAGCATCACAGAGGAAAACAGTGCTCGAGGTTCCATCAATTGCAATCCGCTGAATTTGCTGACGGATAGCGCTTGGAATATCTAAAATCAACGCCCACAATGTTGCTGCCCATTCTTGGGGTTGATCGGGTTGGTGTAGCGGCCGACGGGCAGTAGCCAGAACATTGCCCTCAGGATCGATGGCGATCGCCCGTGCCCCCGAGGTCCCAAAATCAACGCCTAGGGCTGTGACCGTTTTTCCCATGACTTATTGGAGGAGCGTAAAGAGCTCACTATCCAGCTCATAGCCAAACATCGCCGCCATGCCTTTAATTTTTTCAATGGCAGGATAGCCCTGGCCCCGTAGCCATTGCCAAAGGGTAAACACCTTGGTCATCACAAAAATATCAAGGGCTTGCGGGTTGAAGATAATCCCCTGCTGCGGATGAAATTCGTGGGGCACCAGCATCGCCCCATAACGCACCAGTTCACCCGCTGACCAATCCAGTAAGTAGGGCAGCCACGGGTAGGATACATCGGCACGAATGAACCAAAGGCGCACGGGCGCCAATTCCGAAAGTTCCAGATCAGGCTCATCCACTGGCCGCGGATAATCAATCGTAAAACGCAGTGCTTGGTGGTAATCCAGAAGCTGCTCTGCAGTCAGGGGGTTAAGTACTTGTTGTAGGGGAGATAAGTCCAGACGATCAATCTGCTCTGGGGTTAACTCGATGGCGATCGCCATTTTCTATCTCTCCCCAGCAGCCAGTAACTTAGGGAACCTGCTGGACTTCAGCAATCTCTGGAATGGATTCCTTCAACTTGCGCTCAATGCCCATGCGCAGCGTCATGGTTGAGCTGGGGCAGGAACCACAGGCACCCTGCAACCGCAGCCGTACCACAGGCCCCTCAATTTCCACCAGCTCGACATTGCCGCCATCGGCCATCAAATAGGGGCGGAGTTCATCAAGGACTTTTTCGACGTTTTCTTGACTCAATTCAAGGGTTGCAGCCATTGTTACTGTCCTTGGCGTATCATTCACATTGATTTTCAGTGTAGCATTGACAGGAGCGATCGCCCTTTGGGAATTCCAAGGGGTGCCAATGGATCCTGCTCTAGGGAAATCTGCTCAACAGGGTTAGGAACGGCAGCGCTCAGGGATACAATAATAGCTTGGTGAACTGCACGGTAGGACATGATTTCCAGTAATGATTTTCGCCCCGGTGTAAGTATTGAGCTAGATGGTGCTGTCTGGCGAGTCGTCGAATTTTTGCACGTCAAACCCGGTAAGGGTTCTGCCTTTGTGCGGACAAAGTTAAAGAATGTGCAAACGGGCAACGTGATTGAGCGCACCTTCCGCGCCGGCGAGACTGTTCCCCAAGCCACCCTTGAAAAACGCACCATGCAGCATACTTACAAAGATGGCGAAGACTATGTCTTTATGGACATGGAAAGCTATGAGGAAGCTCGCCTCACCCCTGCACAAGTGGGCGATCGCGCCAAGTATCTCAAGGAAGGCATGGAGGTCAATATCGTCAAATGGGGTGAGCAAGTCCTTGAGGTGGAGCTACCCAACTCCGTTGTTTTAGAAGTGGTGCAAACCGATCCGGGAGTTAAAGGAGATACCGCCACCGGTGGATCAAAACCCGCCATTGTCGAAACCGGTGCCCAAGTCATGGTACCGTTATTTATCTCCGTAGGCGAACGGATTCGCATTGACACTCGCTCAGATACGTATCTTGGCCGCGAATAGGAGTAATGGGTGTGGAGCTTGACCTCAACCAAGTACGCGAACTGCTACTAATGTTTGACCAAACCAGCGTCACCGAACTCAACCTCAAGAGTGGCGAACTAGAACTTCAACTCCGCAAGCGTGAGCAGATCAGTGGCAGCACCCCTGTGGTTGTGGCTCCAGCTCCGGCATCAACCCTCACACCCACACCTGCGCCCCCTCCAGCCGTTACCCCCGATCCGGAACCAACGCCACCCCCTGCCAATCGCAAAACCATAGATATTGTGGCGCCAATGGTCGGAACCTTTTATCGTGCCCCTGCTCCCGATGAACCCCCCTTTGTTGAAGTGGGTGACACAGTCAAAAAAGGCCAAGTGGTTTGCATCATTGAAGCCATGAAGCTGATGAACGAAATTGAAGCCGAAGTCAATGGCCAAGTGGTGGAAATTCTGGTGCAAAATGCTGAACCAATTGAGTATGGCCAAACTTTAATGCGCATTTTGCCTAGCTAAGTGAACTTAAATACTTAAATAAACGCTGTTCTTGCCGCCAAAAAAGGCAGGGACTAATTGCAAAGATATGTTAAGCATTGAGGAGTTGAAGGCCAAGAATTCAATGCTTTCAAGCCGTTGCGCTCTTGCCGAGACCCTCATTGAAAAATTAGAATTTAAAAATATCTACCACCACTGCCTGACGAGGTCGGCCTGTGCAAGCAACTGGAGCATACATTCTGATTGATACCCTATGCCGTCACGGTGTTAAGCATATTTTTGGATATCCCGGTGGAGCCATTTTACCCATCTATGATGAACTTTACCGTGCTGAGTCCAAGGGCATCATTCAGCACATTCTGGTGCGCCACGAACAGGGGGCAGCCCATGCCGCTGACGGCTACGCTCGTGCCACAGGTCAAGTGGGGGTGTGTTTTGCTACTTCGGGACCAGGGGCGACCAACTTAGTGACAGGCATTGCCACAGCCCACATGGATTCAATTCCGCTACTGGTGATCACGGGTCAGGTACCTCGCTCTGCCATTGGCACGGATGCTTTTCAGGAAACAGATATTTTTGGCATTACGCTGCCCATTGTTAAGCACTCGTACGTAGTGCGTGCAGCCAAGGACATGGCACGGATCATTGCTGAGGCCATTTACATTGCCACCACTGGTCGGCCTGGGCCTGTGCTTGTGGATATTCCCAAGGACGTGGGGTTAGAGGTCTGTGAGTATGAGCCGGTCGAGCCGGGGCAGGTCAAGCTGCGGGGCTATCGCCCCACGATTCGCGGCAATGCCCGTCAAATTGCCCAAGCGGTCCAATTGATTCGTGAGGCCAAGCGACCTTTGCTTTATGTGGGGGGCGGGGCAATTACAGCGGGTGCTCACGAGGAGGTACTCAAGTTAGCCGAGCTCTTCGAGATTCCGGTGACCACAACACTCATGGGGAAGGGGGCCTTTCCTGAGTCCCATCCCCTCTCTGTGGGTATGTTGGGGATGCATGGCACCGCCTATGCCAACTTTGCCGTCAGTGAATGTGATCTGCTAATTGCTGTGGGGGCACGCTTTGACGATCGCGTGACCGGTAAGCTGGATGAATTTGCCTCCCGCGCTAAGGTCATTCACATTGACATTGATCCTGCTGAGGTGGGCAAAAACCGTGTACCTGATGTGCCGATTGTTGGCAGCGTCAAACCAGTGCTCCAGCAGCTTCTCAAGCACATTGAAGACAGTGGTCAAGCTGTTGAACCTCAGACCCAAGCCTGGCTAGAGCGTATCAATATCTGGAAACAGGATTATCCCCTCATTGTTCCCGAACCCAGTGGTGAACTCTCGCCGCAGGAGGTAATTGTGGCTTTTGGCCGTCACGCCCCCGATGCCTATTACACCACTGATGTGGGTCAGCACCAGATGTGGGCAGCACAATTCCTGAAAAATGGCCCTCGGCGTTGGATCTCTAGTGCTGGCTTGGGCACAATGGGTTTTGGTATGCCTGCGGCTATGGGAGTCAAAGTGGCCTTGCCCGATCAACAGGTGATTTGTATTAGTGGCGATGCCAGTTTCCAGATGAATTCCCAAGAGCTGGCCACCTTGGCTCAGTACGGTATTGCTGTCAAGACTGTCATTATTAATAACTTTTGGCAAGGAATGGTGCGGCAATGGCAGCAGGCCTTTTACGAGGAGCGTTATTCCCATTCCAATATGGCCAAGGGGATGCCCGATTTTGTGAAATTGGCGGAGGCCTATGGGGTTAAGGGGTTACGGGTGAGCGATCGCCAGCATTTGGATGCCATTGTCCAAGAGGTTTTGGCCTACGATGGGCCAGTGCTGCTGGATGCCCATGTCACCCGCGATGAAAACTGCTACCCGATGGTTGCCCCCGGCAAGCCTAACTCTCAAATGCTTGGTCTGCCGGAAGCCAAGGTTCTTGAAAAGGCTGCTGAACTGGTCTACTGTGCCAATTGTGGAGCCAAGACCATTTCAACCCATCGCTTTTGTCCAGAGTGTGGCAGCAAGCTCTAGGTCCTTGGACAAGTTTGGTTAAAGAGCCGCCGTGGCAGGGGCTGGCGAAAATGAAAGAGGAGCCGACTTTGGCGGTGATCGCGGGGATCCGGACCCCGTTCCCACAGGGTTTCAAAGGAGAAAAAGGACACTCCTAACCCGGCTCGCAGGGCAGCCTCTACCTTGGCATCCACTAGGGCCATCGGCACAGGGTTGGTACGTAGCCCCGTGAGGACACCAACGGCAGTGGGAACTTTAGCTTGGGCCTGGCGTATCTCCGGCTGCGTCAACTGTTGCACAAAGCTGGAGAGATGGTAGCGATACACTTGCACAATTACTTCATCGAGGAGTCCAAGGGCGACCCACCGCGGCCAATCTTGGAGAAACGTTTGGTAGGCGGTTGGCAATGTGGTCGGTGAGAGGGAAAAAATGGCATTGGGAAATTCCTGCTTTACTCGCTGCCGCAACGTTTGCACAAAGGCAGTGAGTTTGTCAGCACGCCAGCGCATCCAGTCCGGATCACGGGGATTGTCGGGAACGGGCTTTTGGGTTTCCTGCTGATAGAGGGCACGGGTGTAGTCATCGTAGCCAAACTCCACGGGCAGGCTGAAGTGATCATCAAACTGCACACCATCCACCGGGTATTGCCGCAGTACCTCAAGGACAATATTGGTGAGAAATTCTTGTACTTGTGGATGAAAGGGATTCATCCAAGCCACTTCCCCGGCCGCTGTTAAGCGAGTGGTCTGACCATTGATAGCCTGGGTGAGCCAGTCCGGATGAGCAAGGGCGAGTTCTGAGGTTTCTGGCACCATAAAGCCAAATTCAAACCAGGGAATGACTAAGAGATTACGGCAGTGCGCCTGCTGGGTGAGTTCGGCAAGAATCTCGTAGTCTTGGATTCCCCGCAGCACAAAGGGCTGAATTCCCAAATTCTTGGCGGTAGTACTGGGGAAACTGACATAGCCGGAATTCCAGACAACGGGGTAAAGGGTGTTGAAGTTTAGTCGCTGTAGATCATTGAGGGCTGCCACCAACCGCGGGCGATCGCGCAGGATTGGGAAATCATTCTTGGTCAGCCAAACCCCACGAATGAACCTTGGGTTTTGTGCTTGTACGGGCCCAATCGCCCAACACAAACTCCAACAGAAGAGAATGAACAACAACCAAACACGACGACGCAGCATGGGCTACAACCCTAGGGGACACAGATGTCCTGACTCAAGGAGAAAAATCTGCGTACAGACGGCGCGTAAAAACGCAAGGTCATGGCTGACAACTAGACCGGGAGTGGCATTGGTTTGCAGAAACTCAATCAAGGTGCGGCAACTCCGTTGGTCTAAAAAGGCAGTGGGTTCATCGTAGAGGATTAGCTTGGGCTGCATGGCCAAAATGCCGGCGATCGCCACCATGCGTTGTTCTCCCCCCGACAGTTGATGGGGCACGCGATTGGCCAAATGCAAAGTTCCGGTCATCGCCAAGGCTTGATACACTCGCTGCTGCACTTCTAGGGTTGAACAACCTAAATTCTCAGGGCCAAAGGCGACATCCTCAGCCACAGTAGTCCCAATTAACTGATCCGCTGGGTGCTGCAGCACGACGCCCACTGCGGGTTGAAACTGTCCAGCCACCACTGACTGCCCCAAGCAGGTAATCGTTCCCCGCTGTGGCTTGAGAACAGCAGCACAGAGAAGGAGGAGTGTGGTTTTGCCAGAACCATTGTCACCAATGATGCCAAAGCGATCGCCCCCCGTCACCCTCAGATCAATCCCTTGGAGCAGTGAGGGGGTTGTTCCATAGCCAAAATGAAGATCCCTGATTTCCAGCAGGGCAGTCACTGTTTAGAGCGTCAATGCTTGGGGATTAGTTTCAATCAGTTTTGCCAAATCCTGAAGGAAGGCAGCTGCATCAGCACCATAGATCACCCGGTGATCACAGGTAATATTCACCTTCATCTGCCGTTTTACCCCCAGCAGGCCATCCTCTGTGGCAACCACCGTCGGACGCGACGCCCCCACCGCCATAATCGCCCCTTGACCGGGCGTGAGAATGGCATCAAAGAAGTCAACTCCAAACATGCCGAGGTTCGAGAGGCTAAAGGTGCCCGTGCTGTACTCATCGGGTTGCAGTTGCTTGGCGCGTGCCCGTTCCACCAAGTCTTTCCAAGTACGCGAGAGGCTGTAGATGTCAATTTGATCGGCGTTCTTTAGCACCGGTGTAATCAGACCACCCCCCGGCATCGCCACCGCAACAGCAATGTTAATATCACGACGGTATTGAATCCCCTGCTCTGTGTAGTAGGCATTCATAATTGGGTGTTTTTGCAATGTCAGGGCGATCGCCTTGGCAAGGAGCACCGTCATTGTCACCCCTTTGGACTTAATTTGCTGATACAGCCGATCCAAGGCATCGGTTGTGATCGTGTAGGCGACGTGGAAATCGGGAATGCCCAGGCTGGCCACCATATTGCGCACAACGGCATTTTGCAGCGTTGTCAGGGGCACCAAATCCTCCTTAGCCACCACCGGAGCAGTAGCAGGGGGGGCGGTGGGGAGAGGGGCAGGGGACGTTGCCACGGGTGTCACGGGGGGTGCAGGCGCACCAATCAAAGCTTCCACATCGGCGGCTGTAATCCGACCATTGGGGCCAGTTCCCTTGAGCGTCTTCAAATCAATTTTGTGTTCCTTGGCCAATTTGCGGGCACGGGGGGAGGCAATCACTCGCCCAGCCGGTACAGCGGCAGCACTGGCGGCAGGAGCCGTTCCTGAGCCATTACTCGTGGCTGGAGCCCGGTCAGAACTGGTAGCCGTCCCAAGGGACTTGGCCTTTGCCTCTGCTTCCGCAATTTCTGCTTCTGTTTCTGCCACAAGGCCAATGGTGGAGCCAACGGCTGCTACTTCGCCAGCAGGTACGGTAATCACTGCCAAATAGCCGTCGTAGAAGGACTCCACATCCATATCGGCCTTGTCGGATTCCACAATCAGCACGGTTTCCCCTTTAGCCACCTTATCCCCGGGAGATTTCAGCCAAGAGACAATTTTCCCTTCGGTCATGGTGGAGCTGAGGGCGGGCATGAACAGTTCACGAATCATAGAGGCTGCTATCCTTAGTTGGCAATTGAAAGGGAGTCAAATCTCAAATTCCCTAAAAAATAAAGGGTAAAACCTAGAGCGTGCCACGAATTTCTTCGATGACACCATTGCGCAGGAGAATTTCCACCTGCATCTTTTGAATCAGGTTATCCCCTTTGGTGACATAGAAAAAATTATCCACCTGACCTTGATCCACTTCCTGACCCATTTGTAGGCGTTGCACCTGATCCAATTGCTGAAGAATTAGATTTTTTTGCTGTAAGAGTTGTGCTTTTTGGTTGTTGGCTTGCCCTTGAACGTCTTGAATACGGGCATTGACCACATCCGCTGCTTCATTACTTTTGCGCAGTTCGTCAATCACTTGCTGCACTTGCAGATCCAACTGCTGAATTTGGGCATCCACTTGATTGAGTTGTGCCTGAAGCTGCCTTTGGGCATCGTCTTTCCACTCGGGAGTGACAATGGCTTTCACCATAATCTGGCGCCGCAGGAGCAGTTTGCTATCCATAGGGTCTGTCATGAAGATTACTCAAACATGGCGTTAATCATATCGCGGTAGCGATCGCTCACGACATGACGGCGAATTTTTAGGGTTTGGGTCAAAAGACCATTCTCTATCGTAAAGGGTTCGAGGACAAAGCGAAACGTGGCAATGCGATCATCTGGGCGATAGCCGGGGCGATTTTGCACTTCCCGCAGCAGTTCTTGACGGTAGAGATCAATAATGACTTTGCTCTCCAGCGTCACCACCTCACCACTGCCCGCTCCTGCCGGTCGGTTTGGCAACTCCAGTCGGTACCCCTTGGCAGCCACCCACTCCGCCAATGCCTCTAAATTGGGCACAATGAGGGCACCAAGAGCTTTTTGATCTTGACCCACCAGCATAATTTGGTCAATATAGGGGCTGCGGACACAGGCATCCTCGATAGGCTGCGGTTCAATATTTTCACCGTTGCTGAGAACAATCGTGTCCTTCTGCCGTCCCGTCAGCACCAGATCTCCATTGGGGGTGAGGTAGCCCAAGTCGCCGGTGTCAAACCATCCCTCCCCATCTAGCACCTTAGCGGTGGCCTCTGGTTGGTTGTAGTAGCCGCGCATCACCTGTGGCCCTTTGGCCATCACCAGTCCTTTTTGGCCAAACTCAAGGGGGGCTTTAGTTTCTGGGTCAACAATTTTAATGGCGGTATCGGGAATTGGACGGCCAGCGGATCCCCGTAGGTTTGCCCAAGGGCGGCGAGCGGTTAGCACTACGGCCGTTTCGGTGAGACCGTAGCCCACCAAGACTTCTAGGTTAATCACTTCATAGAAGGTGTCCAAATGGGGAGCAAGGGCACCGCCACCACTAATTATCTGTTTAATCTCACCGCCGGTGGCTTCACGAATTTTGCTATAAACACGCTTCTCCCCCAGTTCGTAGAGGGGCTTGAGGAGGAGGGTTTGCACGCGAGCCACCAATTTCTGCCAGCCGCTGGGATGGGGGTTGGTCAGGCTCAGGCCCGTGAGCAGTCGCCGTTGCAGTATATAGTGCTGGCCAACACTGAGGAAAAACTGGGCAAGACGCCGCTTTGTAGCCGGACTATCCCGCAGTTGCTTTTGCACCCCTTCGTAAAAGCCTTCCCAGATGCGAGGGACGGCAATCATGTAGTGGGGTTTACACCGTTTCAGGTCATTCTTGAAGTGGCGGAGATTGGTATAGGTTTGGCTGCAGCCACAGGCAAAGAGAAAGTACTCGGCCACCCGTTCATAGGCATGCCAAATGGGCAAGATACTGAGGATGCGATCGCCCACCTGCGGTTGCACAATTGTCCAGAGATTAACAATTTGACTCAGGAGCCCCCCATGGGTAACCATCACCCCCTTGGGTTGACCCGTGGTACCGGAGGTGTACATTAGCGTTGCTAGGTCAGCGGGGGTAATGGCCACTGCCCGCACTGTGCCATATTGTCCTTCCGTAAAGACTTGACCAAAGTTCAAAAGCCGCAGGGGAAAACCTGTCAATTCAGGGGATTCTCCACTCAGGAGCACCACTGTTTTGACTGCTGTATCCACCAAAGACCCTTCCAGCTTCCGGAGGGTGGCTAGGTTTTCGATGAGCAGTAGGGTGGCTCCACTGTCGCGCAAAATGTAGAGCAGTTCTTGAGCAGCGGCGGTCCCACTGCGCACCACATTGATGGCACCAGCCATCATACTGCCTTGATCGGCAATGAGCCAGCGGGGGCTATTGTCAGCAAATAGGGCCACGCGATCGCCGGCAGCGACACCCAGAGCCTGTAGGCCAGCCGCAAAGCGTTGAATGCGTTGATAGAGTTCACTGTAGGTAATGCGGGTCGGGGGATCTTCGTAGGGAGCATCAAGAGCCACCACATCCCCATGACGTTGCGCCAATAGGGGCCACATTTCCGGCAGCGACTGGAGTTTTTTGTAGGTCAAAAAGTGATCGGGTAATGGTGCATCCTGGGGTAGTCCGCTGGGGGGAGTGTAGGTGTAGGCCGCACTCGTCATTTGTCTGACTCCAGACGCAACACCTAGATAATAAACCCTCAATAGGACACCTCATGCAGGTTTGATAGTTTCAATATGAGATCATAAAGACTGGTTGCCTCAAACACAGCCCTATGGTGCCCTTTGTTCTTGCCTCTGCCTCCCCGGCACGCCGCCAATTGCTGCAACAAATTGGCATTGATCCCATTATTCAGCCCAGTCACTTTGATGAGTCGGTTATTCAAGCAACAACGCCAACAGAACTGGTGCGGTTACTGGCACGGTGCAAAGCAGAAACTGTCGCTCAGAGTTATTCAGCCCCCGCCTTAATTTTGGGCTGTGATTCTGTGCTGGTGCTTGGCGGAGAAATTTACGGTAAACCGGCCTCGCCAGAGATGGCGATCGCCCGCTGGCAGAAAATGCGCGGTCAAACGGGAGACCTGCTGACAGGCCATGCTTTGATTGATTTGGCACAGGGTCGCACCTGTGTTGAGGTGGAGTCTACCCAAGTTGTCTTTGCCGATATTAGCGATGCCGAAATTGCTGCCTATGTGGCCTCCGGTGAACCCCTTGCCTGTGCTGGCTGTTTTGCCCTCGATGGCCAAGGGGGTGCCTTTGTCGAGAAGATTGTCGGTACTCCCAGTAATGTAATTGGCTTGAGCTTGCCCCTACTGCGGCGGATGCTGCTGAAGTTGGGATACACCCTTGGCGATGTGCAAAGCAAAAAATAAAAAATTGGCCTAGACAAGTCTAAACGCTTAGGGTACGCTAAGAGATTGCGAGTTAAGGAACTGTCATGAACGCCCAAGAGATTATTCGCTCGATTGAAGCGGAGCAAATGAAGACTGACTTGCCCGTGATTCATGTGGGCGATCGCGTTCGGGTTGGGGTCAAAATTAAAGAAGGCGATAAGGAGCGCGTCCAGCCCTACGAAGGGGATGTGATCGCTATGCGCAACACGGGTATTAACCGCACCATTACCGTGCGCCGTGTCTTTCAAGGGGTGGGCGTTGAGCGAGTCTTTTTGCTGCATTCGCCACGAATTGATAGTATAAAAGTAATTCAGCGGGGTAAAGTGCGCCGGGCCAAGCTCTACTACCTGCGCGATCGCATGGGTAAAGCTTCGCGAATCAAGCCACGGTTCGATCGCCCCCTGTAAACAGGCTTGCGTCCTTAGTTCAGTTGGTAGAACGTCGGTCTCCAAAACCGGATGTCGGGGGTTCGAGTCCTCCAGGGCGCGTTAGGGCAGACAGCTACAGTCAAGGCTGCCATTTTTCTCCATCCTGATTGTCGGCTGCTAAAACAAACTAGCGGATTTGTGAAGCAACCGCTATTCCGCCATCCTCCCCCTGAAATTGCAGGGCTGTTTTTGCCAGTTCCAATAATTGCAGTTCTGGGGGATAGTGCCTTTCTTGCTTGAGGCGTTGAATGTCCTGTTTCCCCAGTTGCCAGTGCAACCGTTTGGCCAAAGCCAGTAGAACATCACCGCGATCAATAACGCCCGCTACGGCATCTGCAGGGGTTAAAACAGTAATAAAGCGTTGTTGTTGCTCCTCTAGGGTGCAAACAGTCTTGGCGAGAGAGTCGGATTCTTTGACGGTGGCGATCGCCCGCAAGGGTACGGCTAATTCCGCGACTGGCGTTACTTCCCAACGGCTGCGCTCCACATGGTTCAGGGCTTGGGAATCTAAATAGCCACAATAGCGGCCATCGGTGGCGACAAAGTAGGCTGTGGGCTGGCGATCGGCCAGTAGGAGATAGCGATCGGCAAACTCCCGCAGGGATAACGTTCCCTCAATCACCCGAAAATCCCGTGTCATGGCATCAGCCGCCGTCAGGGTCACCAATGCTTCCTGGAGTCGGCTAAGGCGATCGTAGAGCGTGGCATTTTGCAGGGCAAACCACCCCAATAGACCCAACCACAGGCCATTGCCACTGCCAAGGAGTGTTACAAATAGCCCAAAACTAATGGCCAACCAGCCCAACACTTGTCCCGATCGCGCTGCCCAACGCATCCCCTGAAAGCGATTGCCTGTCAATTTCCAAACCGCTGCTTTGAGGACTTGGCCACCATCGAGGGGAAGTCCAGGTAAGAGGTTAAAGACCCCTAAGACAAAGTTGATGTGCGCCAGATAGAGTAACAGTTCATGGAGGGGATGACCTCCCGGCAGTAGGACAGCTACCCCCTGCAACAGGGCAAAAAGGGCAAAACTCACCAAGGGCCCGGCGATCGCCACCTGAAAGGCTTGACCAGGAGTATTGGATTCCCGTTCAATGGCTGCCACACCACCAAAGAGAAAGAGGGTAATTGAGCGTACTGTAATTCCTTGGGAGCGTGCCACTAGACTGTGCCCCAATTCATGGAGTAATACTGAGGCAAACAACAGTAGGGAAACCCCAAATCCCATCAGCCATACCAGTGCTCCCCACTGCGGGTACGTGTCCTGCCAGTCACTGCCATTGAGAAAAGTAAATAGCAGAATCACTAGAAACCACGACCGATCAATATACAGGGGAATGCCAAAGACACGGCCCACTTGCCAACCTTGTCCCATGCCCACCTCAGTGCATCGCGCTCTATCTCTATTATCGCCCCAGATTCTGAACACACATGATTTACAAAAATTTGTGTCTCAAAATGTTACGTTCTCATCCCTGGCCTAAAATAAAAGCAATGCTGCTAGAGGATCGTGCGATGTCTCAAGCCCCTGTACGGGTGTCTGCCAATGGATATGTGCTAGACCTGCCCTTTGATTCCTTTTGGCAAAGGATGTACGAGGTTGCCTCCTATCTGCTGTGGTCACTGTGTCTTTCGCTGTTCTTGAGCCTTCTCCTCAGTCTGGTTAGCTACTGGTTCAGTGTGACCTTTGGTGTACCGGTATTCCCCTTTTTCTTGATTGTTATCTAGCGTTATCTCAATAGTTATCTAAATAAATCATAGGAGCTGCCTATGTGGGGTTTACTCATTACTTGGATTGTGACCAGTATTAGCTTGTTTATTGTGTCTCGCCTCTCATTTTTGGGGGTAGAAATTGACAAGTTCTCAACTGCTCTGTGGTCGGCGATTGTCTTTGGTCTGCTCAATGCCACCCTTGGCGCAGTGCTCAAGTTTGTAACGTTCCCCTTTATTTTTCTCACGTTTGGCTTAGTTGCCCTGATCATTAATGCAGCCATTTTTGCCCTTGCTGCTGCTTTTGTGGATGGATTTACCCTCCGAAATGGTTTTTGGAGTGCCTTTTTTGGCTCGATCGCCCTCAGTATCGTCAACTGGGCTTGTTTTAATCTCCTCGGTCAGACAGGCTTGCTTTAGGGTTCCCTAGATAGCCACGAGGGGTAATCAGCCAATTCTGAAAGCGGCGGGTGCTGGCGTTGCCAATCAACACCAAGCTGAACATATCCACTGCTGCTGGTTCAAATGCCCCAAGGGTGGTAAGGGTGATGTGCTCCTCAGGGCGATAGGCGGCACGAACAATTGCCACTGGTGTCTGTGGTGAACGATATTCTAAGAAAATAGCTTTGGCGTCCACCAATTGTTGCTGGCGATCGCGGGAACGAGGATTATAAAGGGCGGTAACAAAATCCGCTTCTGCCGCCGCCTGTAGGCGTTTCTTAATGACTGGCCAAGGGGTCAATCGATCGCTGAGGCTAATGGTGCAAAAATCGTGCATCAGGGGTGCCCCCAAGCGAGCCGCGGCAGCATTCACAGCACTCACCCCTGGAAACACCGCTACCGGTAAATTGGTGATGTCCGCTTCTGCCAATAGCTCTAGTACCAGACCCGCCATGCCATAGATGCCACAGTCGCCCGAAGAAACCACCGCGACATTGAGTCCCCACTGTGCCAGATCAATCGCCACTTGGGCACGTTGTCGCTCTTGGGTAATGCCATAGGCCGCCACCATCTGTCCTGGTTGCCGTAGGGGAGCGATCAATTCGAGGTAAAGGGTATAGCCCACAAGAATATCAGCGGCCAAAAGGGCAGAGCGGGCTCCGAGGGTGAGTTGATCCAAAGATCCCGGACCAGTGCCAATGAGGCTCAGGGAGCCTTGGCGGGGAATGAATTCCCGTTCAGATTGGGCAATGGCGATCGTCACTGCCCCCCCCTCACCCCCTTGACGGTAAATCTGCTTAGGAACAATTAAACGACCTCCCTCGCTGGCCAACACTGCTGCGGCTTCGGCAACACTGGGGGTTCCCATCTCTGCAGCCACAATTGCTGAGGGGGTAGGCACTGTAACAGGTGCCAATTCTTGTGCGGAAAACCAGCGGCTGGGCCAATCGTGCGCCTTAGCCACTTGACATAACCCCACTTCATCGGCTTTGCGATCAATACTGGCAAGGCCGGCGATCGCGAGGGGGCTGAGTCCCGCTTGGGCAAGGGTCTGATCAATGGCGTGCTGGATCAGGGCTGCCGATGTTCCCCGTTCACAGCCAATACCTAGCCACAGAACCCGTGGATGCCAAGCTACCCCTGAGGTCACAGAGGAGGGTAACACTTTTTCGGTAATCCACACCGCATTTTCTAGGGGTGGGGTGCTGACTAACTCAAGGGGCTGGTCTGAACTGAGACCTGTGCGCCACAAAGCGCTACCGCAGGTTTGATACACTTGCAGCGCCTTTCCCTGCGCCTGTTGGCTGGCGATCGCATGCCAGTCTCCTGCTCCCCGTTGCCACCCCAAGGCTGTTCCCCAAGTATCCACGGCAAAGTAGCCTTGGCTATAACTTGCCCCTGTGAGAATTGGTGTGGCGCCAAGGGTAGCACTGAGGATGTGACAGAGGCGATCGCCCCCCGCACTATGCCCCCCCAGCAAACTCACGATCCATTGGCCATTCTCAGAAAGAACGCAAACCGCCGGATCCTGGCTTTTGTGGGTCAACAGGGGTGAGATTAACCGCACCACAGCACCGCAGGCCAAGGCAAAGATCCAAGCGCGATAGTGGCACCAGTGTTTCTGTAAATGGGCTGCCAGAGGACCCTCGTAGGTTTGTACGGGGCGGTGGGCACCTAACTGGGGCGAGACCCAAATGCTGAGGGGAATGCCTACATCAACAATGCGCTGGAGTTGAGCCAGTCCCTGGGAAGTGGTGGCGATCGCCCCCATGGGTTGAAACGGGTCTAAGGGCAGCATGAACTAGACATCAAAGCGATAGCGCACTGCCCCTGTCTCGGGGTCATTGAATACTGTGGCATAGCCGAGTCGCTGAGCCTCAAAGAGCAATTCCTCGACTGTTTGGGGATCCAGATGGGTATAGAGGGCTACTTGGGCTGCTGAGAGAACGCCCCCATGTTCTTTTGCGACTTGCAGTAAACGGTGTATCGATCTACCAGAGGCAGGGCTGAGGTCAGGGTCCTTCTCTGCTGTTAGATAGCGTCCCCGCAGGTAGGTTTTGTGGCGATCCACCAGCCCTGGAATCAGAAACAGATCAATGAATTGACCGACACCACAGACGCCGAAGGTGACTAGGTACAACAGACCCACTAGGGGCTGCCCGACATAAAAGCGTTGCAGGCCGCAGACCCCGACGAGGCTCAAACACCACAGCAGGTAGGCATTCGCCACACTCAGGGATGGGGGTTGCGTTTGGGGGTGTTGGCGATGTTCAGACTGAGACAAGTGAAATCTTTCCACAATGCGCCCATGAGAATCTCACTCATTATCCATCCTAGCCCAAGTTCTTGAGAACCCCAAAGGGGGCGATCGCCCCCCAAGGACTGCTCCCTAAAAGTTCGGCTGATGGCGAATCAAGTTGAGAAACTCCTCACGGGTCTTTTGATCTTCACGGAAAACCCCCAGCATCGAACTGGTCACTGTCCAAGAGCCGGGTTTTTGGACACCGCGCATCACCATGCACATGTGGGTTGCTTCCATAACCACAGCCACTCCCTTCGGATCGAGAACGGTTTCAATGGCTTCAGCCACCTGACGGGTCAGGCGTTCTTGAACTTGCAGCCGCCGCGCATACATTTCCACAACCCGGGCCAATTTACTGAGGCCAATCACTCGCTGGTTGGGGATATAGGCCACATGGGCTTTGCCAATGAAAGGCAACATGTGATGCTCACAGAGGCTAAAGAAGTTAATGTCGCGCACCAAGACCATTTCATCGTGGCCTTCATCAAAAATCGCGCCGTTGACAAGGGTTTCAAGGGATTGGCTGTAGCCACTGGTGAGAAATTGCATTGCTTCAGCGACCCGCTTGGGTGTTTTCAGCAACCCCTCGCGATCGGGATCCTCGCCCACATTCAGTAGAATTGTGCGTACTGCCGCCATCATTTCTTCCTTGGCAACCTCTGGGGGGGGTGGGTGGGGAATCGCTTCTTTGCCTTGGTGGGTGTTGCGATCGGGCAGAATTGCCGGTGTGGCCGCTTTACCGTTAATGATCGAATCGGGCATATTGAACGTTGCCATAAAAAGGGTGACAAGTAAAGGACAAGGTGGAGTCTAGAGGGTTCCGCCGAGGGGCATGACCACTAGCTCTTCCACAAAAGCCGTTTGCGGCAATTGAGTCGTGTACAAAATGGTGTTAGCAATGTGTTCGGGGCTGAGCATCCCCGTGCGGTCAAAGTCTCCTGCTACGTCTTCCCAAATGGGGGTGTCAACGGCGCCGGGACAGATGGCAATCACGCGGATACCGTGGGCGCGTTCTTCAGCCGCCATCGTTTTGGTCAAGGCCATGAGGGCAAACTTCGAGACACAGTAGGCGCCCCAGTCGGGAAAAACTTGGCGTCCAGCAATTGAAACAACATTGACTATCGTACCGCACTGGCGAGATCGTAGTTGCGGCAGTACCGCTTGGGAGCAGATGAGGGCACTGGTGAGGTTGACGTTCAGGATTTGCTGCCAGTCCGCCAAGGGTTGATCAATGAGGGGAGCGGTTCTTGCCATCCCTGCATTATTCACCAGTACATGGACATCGCCAACACTACTGAGAATCTCATCAAGGCGCGATCGCAGGGGTTCTGGATCACTGAAATCCACACTAAATGTGTGGGCTTGAACGCCATAGGCCACCACCTGGGCATGGACACCAGCCAGTTTGGCGGGCGATCGCCCCAAGAGCACCACATTAAATCCCGCTTGGGCAAAGGCAATGGCCGTGGCTGCCCCAATGCCACTACTGGCTCCGGTGATTAGGACTTGTTGGGTCATACCGCTTCAGCAAAGACACCCATGCGCCGAAACTTCTGATAGCGCAACTCCCGCCGTTCACTACTGCTGAGGGCTTGCACTTCCGCCAAATTTCGCAGGAGAGCTGCCTTGAGATTTTCTGCTGCTTCTACGGGGTTGCTATGGGCAGCACCAACGGGTTCGGGCACAATTTCATCAACAATCCCTAGCTTCAGCAGGTCGCGAGCCGTGATTTTCAGAGCTTCCGCTGCTTGGGGCGCCTTTTGGGCATCGCGCCAGAGAATTGCTGCACAGGCCTCCGGCGGCGCCACACTATAGACGGCGTGTTCAAACATCAGCAGGCGATCGCCCACCCCAATGGCCAAAGCACCACCAGACCCGCCTTCGCCAATCACAGTACAGATGATTGGCACCTCAAAGCGGAACATCTCCCGTAGATTGTAGGCAATGGCTTCCCCTTGGCCAAACTTTTCCGCCTCCACCCCCGCCCAAGCCGCCGGTGTATCAATGAAGGTGAGGATGGGCATCTGAAAGCGGTTGGCATGCTCCATCAGACGCAGGGCTTTGCGATAGCCCCCGGGGGAGGCCATGCCAAAATTGCGAGCCACATTATCTTTGGTGTCGCGACCCTTTTGCTGCCCTAGCATCACGACCGGTTGATCATTGAGCCGACCGATACCACCGACAATGGCGGGATCATCACTGCCCCGGCGATCGCCATGAAGTTCGATCCACTCTTCACTAATGGCTTGGATGTAATCCAACGTGCTGGGACGGCGCGGATGGCGAGCCACCTGAAGGGTTTGTCCCGGTGTCAGCTTACTAAAAATTTCATAGCGCAGTTGCCTGGCGCGCTCCTCCAATTCACGGATTTGCTCTGAGACATCAACACCAAATTCCGAAGACTTATCCCGCACCTGCTGAATTTGGGCTTCTAGCTCCACGAGGGGCTTTTCAAACTCCAACAGAAGCGTGCGACGTTCGTTTGCCATAGGCGAGTGGGTTCCTTTTGGTTTTACTGAGGGTTCAACAGGAGTGGCTTAAATCCGTGTTTACGGGAGACTTCACCAATTTGCTGCATCTTTTCCACAGTGATTTGATTGCGCCCCCAAGAGAAATTGGTGTGCCAGCCCTCGAACTCTAAAAGCATAGCCTCTGCAAAACAGGCAAACATCTGCCGCGAGGGCACATCCATATTCACAATTTCCATAATTTTCCAGTCAATGTCTAGGGCGTGCTCGACAATGCCACCACTGAGAACATGAATCTGGGGGTGCTGAATTTTGGTGGCCATATTTTTGGGGTAACCGCCATCAATCATCAGGGAGGGACGCTTTAACTGCTCAATGCTCAGCTCAACTCCCTTGGGCATACTGGCCACCCAAACCACAATATCGGCAAGGGGCAGCGCCTCCATCAAGTCAAGGATTTTCCCCCGTCCCAATTCCGCCTGTAGCTCCAGCAGGCGATCGCGATTCCGTGCGACCAGTAAGAGATCTTGCACATCCAAACAGGTATTCAACCAACGGCAGACGGCACTACCAATATCCCCCGTAGCTCCACAAACAGCCACGGTGGCCTGCCGCAAATCAATTCCCACTTGGGGCGCCGCCTGCTCAATTTGTTGGCAGATGATATAGGCGGTGTGGGTATTCCCCGTTGTAAAGCGGCGAAAGTCCAGCTCAACGTTGCGAACGTGGGAGATTTTCTCTAGATCAAAGTTCTCAAAGATGATTGAGGAGAAGCCCCCCAAGGCCGTAATGTCAATGTTGTGCTTTTGGGCATGGGCCATGGCGTTAATAATTTTGCGAGTCGCTGCCTTCACCCGCTGGTTGGCCAGCATCTCTGGTAAAAAGCAGGACTCAACGTATTTGCCATAGATGGTCTTGCCCGTTACGCTCGTCACCGTAATCTCATCGACGATCTGCGGCGGTGCCATACACCAAAACTCCAAGCCTTGATCGGCATATTCGGGGTAACCCAACTGCTGGGCAACGGCTTGGGCGTGCTCCAGATTCGTCAGATGACCAATTAATCCAAACATACAAGCGTGCGGTGACTGAAATGTAACGATATATTAAGTCACCATTATGCCGCAGTTAGGCCATAAACCGACATCTTCATAATTTCGCGGGTGGTAAAGCCGATATTTTCTAGGGCGCCGCTGTACTGAATCATGAAGTCTTCCACAAGGGCATCTTTTTCCATGCCGAGCACTTTGGCATCGGCTTCCACCTGGTTGAGCATTTTCCAGACCAAGGGTAGATTGGCGCGATTGGCTTCTTCGAGCTCCGCTTTGACGCTTTCAAAGTTTTCCTTGAGCCAGATTTCACCAAAGTTGAGGTGGCTATATTCGTCCTTAACAACACTCTCAGTAATTTTACGGGCAAAGGGATCCGCCATTGGGATGTAGATGTTGTAGGCGGCGATCGCAAAGCATTCAATGATCAAAGCTTGAATCAGAAGACAAGTGGCAATTTTTCCCTCCGCCAGGGCTGCTTGAAAGTTACCGTGCAATTTTTCAAAGAACGCTTTGGCAAATTCCATATCTGGTGTTACATTCAGGTTGCGACCACAGGCCTCAAACCCCTTTTTGTGGCGGGCTTCCATCTTGGCAAGGCGGGTGAGTTCCTCTTGGTGTTGGGGCAGCAGCTTGGCTAAATCAATATAGTTATCGCAGGCTTTCTGTTCGCCTTCAATGACAATGGCGTTGATGCGGCTGTAGGCATCCTTGTAGCGATCGCTATGGTAGTCCAAGTCAGGTGTGGCGGTAGCCGTTGTCATTGCGAACTCTCCTAGACACAAATTTATTAGAGGTGATGAGGTAGGAAGCCTTCCCCTATCATACCGCAGCAGCGATCTCCTGACGAGGGGTAGCGTACCAGAGATTTTCGAGTTCCTGAATAGGCGAATCTCTATGCACTGATACCCCTAAAAGCTCCCCATATTGCTTGGGGATGGGATTTCTGGCAACGGTTGAGGAGGGGCCACCGACCGAATAGGGCCATTGTAGTCAATACGAATCATTGGATTGCTTGGGTCGGGGTTGACCGTGACAATACTTTCAATGGTTGGTGGCTCCGCGGGTGGCCCCCCTCGAAAACGAAAGGTAAACGTCCCATCACCATTATCCACGTAGGGGGATTGACTTGCAGGCCCAAACATGGATGCTTCAGCGCGGTAGCGACTCAACCCGCCATTTGCCCGCTCTGCCGCCTGTCGTGCCCAATTCCGTGCTCGCTGTAGGACTGGATTATCCACCCCAAAGGGATTGAAGTTTTCCCGTGGCGGTGGCTCTGTCTGTGCTAGCACTGGAGCTACAACTGTCAATGTGCAGGCTAGCCCTAGGCTGAATTTTATGGAGCGCAAGGACATCAACGAAAACTCCTGCTCCTAAACTTTACTTGGCCAGAACGTAGTCCTTAAGGTACGAGCAACTGAATCTTTCAGTGCCAAGACCAGTCAAGACCTTGCCCTAAAATAGGGGAGGCATCAAAGATGGATGCGACCTTCTCCCATAGTACCTCTTAGGTTTTGGGTTAGGTGTTGGGGTGGCTGCCAGCCCTGTGAAAAGAGCCGTAGTAGAGCAGCTCCTAATAGACGGATGCCTCGCCCCTGTTGATACAATGGGTAAGATGATAGGCTAAAAAGATTGCATGAGTTAAACGCACTGCGGTGCGCAATCCACAGTCTAGAGGGCATAACCTGAGTCAAGCTATGAGTGATCAAACCGTAACCAACCCCGCTGCTGAAGCCCAAGAAGGGGAAATTACCCCTGACGCCGTTGAGAATGCGGTTGGGAATGTTGAGAATCCCGCAGAAGCCACCACGGGCGAAGAGGGTCAAGCATCTGAGGCAACCTCTGCGGATGCAGCGGACTTGCTAGAGAAAGTTGCTGCCCTTGAAGCTGCCAAGGCTAGTCTTTCGCAGATGGTGGAGGAGCGCAATAGCCAATATATGCGCCTTGCCGCTGACTTTGAGAACTTCCGCAAACGCACGCAGCGGGAAAAAGAGGAGCTAGAGCTACAGATTAAGTGCAGTGTCATTGCTGATTTACTGCCTGTGGTGGATAGCTTTGAGCTAGCCCGCACCCACATTCAAACGGAAACAGAGGCGGAAGAAAAAATTCACCGCAGCTATCAGGGGGTTTACAAGCAACTGGTGGAGTGCCTGAAGCGCATTGGCGTTTCGGCGATGCAGGCCAAAGGCAAGCCCTTTGATCCCAACCTCCACGAGGCTGTGCTGCGGGAGGCAACCAATGAACATCCCGAAGGCACAGTAATTGAAGAACTCAAACGGGGGTATATGCTGGGCGATCGCGTGTTGCGCCATGCCATGGTTAAAGTGGCCGCTCCCCCTGAAGAGGGTAGTGCTGATAACACAAATCCCACCAATGATGTGACCGACGTATAGGGGCGCCTCAAGGGAATGCCACGCCGCTACTACATTACCACCTTTGGCTGCCAAATGAATAAAGCCGACTCCGAGCGCATGGCCGGGGTCTTGGAGGCGATGGGCCTAGAATTGGCCGCCGAACCGGATGAGGCCGATGTGTTGCTCTACAACACCTGCACAATTCGGGACAACGCTGAGCAAAAGCTCTATTCCTACCTAGGGCGGCAGGCTAAGCGCAAGCATCAAGACCCCAACCTAACGCTGATTGTCGCTGGTTGTGTCGCTCAACAGGAGGGGGAGCAACTGCTGCGGCGAGTTCCTGAAGTGGATCTGGTGATGGGGCCACAGTATGCCAATCGCCTGGGTGAGCTGCTTGAGCAGGTGTGGAATGGCAGCCAAGTGGTGGCCACAGAGCCGCTGCAGATTGTTGAGGACATTACCAAACCCCGGCGCGATAGTACGGTTACCGCTTGGGTTAACGTGATTTATGGCTGTAATGAACGCTGTACCTACTGTGTAGTGCCGGGGGTACGGGGACAAGAGCAATCCCGCCGCCCCGAGGCAATCCGCGCTGAAATTGAGGAGCTGGCAGCTCAAGGCTATAAAGAAGTGACACTCCTTGGGCAAAACATTGATGCCTACGGTCGTGATTTGCCGGGAATTACTCCAGAGGGCCGGCGACAGCACACGTTTACCGATTTGCTTTATTACATCCATGATGTTCCTGGGATTGAACGGATTCGCTTTGCCACCAGTCATCCCCGTTATTTTACGGAGCGATTGATTCGGGCTTGTGCCGAGCTGCCCAAGGTGTGTAAGCATTTCCACATTCCCTTTCAGTCGGGAGATAACGAGATTCTCAAGGCAATGGCACGGGGCTATACTCGCGAGCGCTATTTACAGATCATTGAAACGATTCGCCGCTATATGCCGGATGCTGCCATTAGTGCGGATGCCATTGTTGGTTTTCCCGGTGAAACAGAAGAACAATTCCAGCGCACCCTCGATCTGGTGGCGGTGGTGGGGTTTGACCAACTGAATACGGCGGCCTATTCGCCGCGACCCAATACACCAGCGGCCACGTGGCAGAATCAAGTGCCAGAAGAAATTAAAGAGGATCGCCTCCAACGGCTGAATCATTTAGTGGCTAAGATTGCTGGCGATCGCTCCCAACGCTATCTCGGACGGGAAGAAGTAGTGCTGGTGGAGGGGGTGAATCCCAAGGATTCGCAGCAAGTCTATGGCCGCACCGATGGTAACCGCCTCACGTACCTACCTGGCGATATTGAGACCCTACGGGGACAACTGGTGCGTGTCCGCATTACCGCGGCGCGAGCTTTTAGCCTCAGTGGCGTGCCCCTTGCAGACTACTCCTTAGTTTGCTGATTCAGGGGGTTCTAGATCGCGCAAATCACTTGATCACGGCAGAGGGTGGGATCTACGTAGGGCAGCATCGGCTTGTCACCAACGTAAATCCCCAATCCTTGAGCTGTGCGAATCAAGAAGCTATTTGGATCCACATGGCGCGGGGATTTAGCAACAACATCGGCAATGGGCACCGTCACCACTTGCCCCGCCTGCCACGCCACCATGCGGCCAAACGTCCCTTGAGCCGCCAAATCTACAGCGGTATTGCCCATGCCTGCTGCCAGCAGTCGATCCATGGCCATCGGGGCGCCCCCCCGCTGAATGTGCCCCAACACCGAAACCCGTAGCTCAATGGGGATGGGACTGTACTGGGCAATTTTATCGGCAATATACTGGCCAATACTGCAATGACGAGGATGGTTGGCGTCTTCCTCTAGTTCCTTGGAGCCTTCAGCAACGACGATGAGGGCAAACTTGCGTCCCCAGCGATCGCGCAACTTCTGGAGGTGTTGGCAAATGCCTTCAATGGAGTAGGGAATTTCTGGAATCAGGATAATGTCAGCGCCTCCGGCAATGCCCGAATACAGAGCCAAGTGACCAGCGGTGCGCCCCATCACTTCCACTACAAAAACACGATCATGGCTAGCGGCGGTGGAGGTAATTCGACTCAGAGCTTCGACAACAGTGTTGACAGCGGTATCAAAGCCAATGGCGCGATCGGTCAAGGCGACATCGTTATCAATGGTTTTCGGCACTGCAAGAAAATTCCAGTTTCCCTTTTGCGCCAGTTGATGCAAAATTTTCAGGCTGCCATCGCCACAAATGGCAATGAGGGCATCCAAGCCCAATTCATAGTACCCGGCAATCACTTCATCGGCATGGCCAAGGGTATCGCCCTTATTAATTGCCCCGAGAATGGTTCCCCCCATGTTGAGCAGTACATCCATGCCCCCGAGGCCTTCTGCATTGAGGGGGATCGCCTTCCGCTCAATTAGCCCCTGAGTGGCGTGGAGAATGCCAAGAACCTCCCAACCGTAACTTAAGGTGGCATGGGCAACAATGGCACGGATAGCTGTATTTAGACCTGGGCAATCTCCGCCACTGGTGAACACACCAAGTCGTTTGCGGCTGGTACTCATGAATATTGGCTCCCTATGTCAACGGTTATGGCCTCAAAGCCTGCCTCTGCGCCCAACAAGGGCAACGTCAACATCCTAGCGAAGGTGAATCGCCCTTGACTGCTCGAGTTAAGAGCTTGCAACATGCTCAGGAATTGTTGAATTTGCCGGAGGGGAATCTCTGATTTAGGGGATCGGCTAAACTAATGGTCTATGGACATTCCTCCCCTACACCCCGACACAATTGAGGCTGTGCGGCAAGCGGTCAACATTGTTGATCTGGTGGCCGAGCACGTTGTCCTACGCAAGCGCGGCCAAGAATATGTTGGCTGTTGTCCGTTTCATGAGGAGAAAACCCCCAGTTTTACGGTCAGCCCCCTAAAGGGTTTTTACTACTGTTTTGGCTGTGGTGCCGGCGGCAATGCAATTCAGTTCCTGATGGAACTGCAAAAGCGCTCCTTTGCTGAGGTGGTGCTCGACCTTGCCCAACGCCATCAGATTCCAGTGCGCACCCTCGATAGTGAGCAAAAACAAGCACTACAGGCGCGGCTGTCCCTTCAAGAGCAACTCTACGAGATTCTGGCGATCGCCACCCGTTTCTATGAACACGCCCTGCGGCAACCCGTTGGTCAAGACGCCCAAGACTATTTGCAGCGGCAGCGCCAGCTCAGGGAGGAAACCATCCAGCAGTTTCGCTTGGGCTATGCCCCCCCAGGGTGGCAAGTTCTTTACACTTATCTTGTGGAGCAAAAGGGGTATCCCCCTGCCCTTGTGGAACAGGCCGGCTTAATTCTGCCGCGGTCCAACGGGGATGGCTACTACGACCGCTTTCGCGATCGCCTGATGATCCCAATTATGGATGCCCAGGGACGGGTAGTAGGCTTTGGCGGTCGCACCCTCAGAAACCAGGAGCCCAAGTATCTCAACTCCCCAGAGACCCTGATCTTTAAAAAGGGGCAATTGCTCTTTGGCCTCGATAAGGCACGGCAAGCGATTGCCCAAAGGGATCAGGCGATCGTTGTTGAGGGCTACTTTGATGTGATGGTTCTGCACCAGGCGGGATTTCCCCAGACGGTGGCCAGTTTAGGGACTGCCCTCAGTCAAGCCCAAATTAAGTTGCTACTGCGCTACACCGAGTCAAAGCAAATTATCCTCAACTTTGATGCAGATCAGGCGGGACAGCGGGCTGCCGATCGCGCCATTGGCGAGGCTGCGGATTTGGCCTATCGGGGGGATCTGCGACTGCGGATTCTCACCTTGCCAGCGGGTAAGGATGCGGCGGACTTTTTCACAGGGGATGAGGCAACCTTGGCGGCACAGCAGGCAGCGTACCAAGGCCTGTTGGATCAAGCCCCCCTTTGGCTGGACTGGCAAATTCAGACCCTTGTGCAGCAGTACGATCTTGAGCAGGGGGATCAATTTCAGCAAGCCAGCCAAGCCCTCAGTGAACTTTTGGCGAAGCTTCCCAACGCCACCCTGCGCAGCCACTACATTCACCACTGTGCTGAGCTATTGGGACGCCACGATAGTCGTTTGACGCTCCGTATTGAAGAGGCGCTGCGGCAACAGGTGCGGGGGCACCGCTGGCAGGGGCGATCGCAAAAATGGCAACGTCCAGCGGACTATAATTTGCGTCAAGCAGCTGAAGAACAGCTACTGCGCCTCTACCTCCACTGTGGCGAATATCGCCCCCTCATTCGACAAACGCTGCAAGCACGGGATATTGAATTTAGCTTCTCCCACCACCGTTGGCTGTGGCGGCAGATCTTAGCCATTGAAGAAGAACACTGTGCCGGCCGGCCGGCCCCCGATGATCCCTATAACACTGAATGGCCACTGCATTCACCCACGGAGATCGGAACACCACTGACGGACTTGGATTTGGTCAGTCATCTTTTTGATCGCCTCAATGAAGCAGAAGATGCTTCTCTGCTGACGCCGCTACTCCATTTAGATGAGACTACTGCCAGCAGTCTCGATCGCCCCAAACTAGTCATCCAGGCCGCCGCCGCTGCCCTTGAGCGCATTGCCATTGAAAAGCGCTGTCGCCACCTCCTGCAGTCTTGGCAGGAAACTGTTGCCTTGATTTTAAGTGAATCTCCTGCCACTGAAGACCTACGCCGCTACCTAGTACTCACCAACAGCGACACTGAGATTGACGATATTTCCAGTGTGGTACCAGAGGGGCTGCAACTCCTTGAACAACTGCGCCGTGACTACTATCGGGATCGCAAATACCTTCAGCAGTTGGATCAGCAGCGCTGTCCTTCCTTGGGGGTGATCCGTGACTATTCTTGATTGGCTTTCGGGGTGTTGAGTGTGGGCGATCGCTGCGAAGAGGGCTGTCCCCAAAAAAACATGAGCAACGTCACGTGAGAAGCGATAGAGGCGAGAACCACTGACCCACCCCAAAGGACTTATTGTTCAAGGTTTATTGTCCAAGGTAAGCTCTCAAGACCTCAGGATTGCTTTGAATCTCACTCGGAGGACCGTCAGCAAGATTTTTCCCCGCCGCTAAGACCCAGATGTGCTGACACAGGGACATGACCACGTCCATATTGTGTTCAATAATCAGAAACGTCACGCCCTCCTGATTCCAGCGCCCAATATGCCCACAAATTTGGTTGATCAAGGTCGGATTGACGCCGGCGGCTGGCTCATCGAGGAGGACCATGCGGGGACGGTGCATCATGACTCGCGCCATTTCAAGGAGTTTTCGCTGTCCTCCCGACAATGCACCCGCATAGTCATTGGCCTTGGCTGCTAGCCCCACAGACTCTAAAATTGCCCACGCCCGTTGCTGCAGTTCCTGTTCCTCTTGGCGAATGCGCAGGGGCTGAAGCCAGCTATTCCACAACTTCTCCCCAGTTTGCAGAGGCGCTGCCAAGAGCATATTTTCGAGAACCGATAGGCGTGAGAGTACCCGCGGCACTTGGAAGGTGCGCAGGAGTCCCTGAAGGGCAACTTGGTGGGTTGGCAGATGGCTAATGGGGACACCATCAAAAATCACACGGCCTTGATCGGGCGTAAGGAAGTTGCACAAGAGGTTGAATAGGGTGGTTTTGCCAGCACCGTTTGGACCAATGAGACCAGTAATACTGCCACGGGCAACCCGAATTTCCGCATGATCGACGGCGCGAATGCCACCAAAACTTTTGCATAGTCCTGTGGCCACTAGGAGGTCTGAGGGCAAGACTTGACTGACACCGCTAGAGACGGGCGCGAGAGAAGGCTCATCGACCAAGGCTAAGTTCCTCCTTTTTGCCCAAGATACCCTGGGGTCGCCACATCATCAAGACAATGAGGACAAGGCCAATGAGCATCATCCGCAGCGCCTCTAAGCGACCGCCATCCAGGGGAATAAAACGGGTCAGTGCAGTGTAGGCCCAAAAAAGGGCGGCACCGAGGAGAGGTCCCATGTTGTTGCCTGCCCCCCCTAAAACCACGATTGTCCACGCCTGAAATGTAATCAGAGATAAAAAGCCATCGGGGTTAATAAATGTGAGCTGCCAGGCATAAAAAGACCCTGCCACCGCGGCGATCGCTCCCCCCAACAACAGCGATTGCATTTTGTAGGCAAAGACATCCTTGCCCAGAGCTTTGGCCACCTCCTCATCTTCCCGGATTGCTTTGAGTACCCGTCCCCAGGGGGAATGAATCCAACGCTCTAACTGCCACACCACCAAAGCCAAAACCAAGACCAAAAGCCACAATAGCCCAGCCCGGTAACTAAACTCCCATAGGCCAAGGGTGAGGGCTTTGACCACAAGACCAACCAAGGCAGCAGCCAAGGTATTCAGGGCAATGGGAAGCACCGCTCGTCTTTCTGGACGGCAATAGTAGCCCAGGAGAGCGATCGCGCCACCAAAGGTCACCAGTGTCAACACAAGAGGCAAAATGGCAATTCCCCGTCCCAAGCTCAAAGGCAGTAACGTTGCCCAAAGGCTGAGGGTACTGGCAATCAATAACGCTGCATAGCTCGGGAGTAACCAGCGGGGGTGCGATCGCCCATACTGCCGCTGTAGCCATTGCCACCACTGCCATGCAGCCCCCCCCACCACAGCCCAAAAAAGAGCTATCATCCCCAGCTTAGTCGGTATATTGGGATTGAACTGAGCAAGGGGCAGCGGAAACCCATACACTCCCCGACCCCCTCGGGTTAGCCAATCCTCATTGAGGGCAATCAGGCGGACAATTTCCGCCATGCCAATGGTCACAATTGCCAGGTAATCTTCCCGCAGTCGCAGCGTAGCAATCCCCATTAAAAAGCCTAGTCCCATGGCCAGCACCACCCCAGCCAGGACGGCAAAGAACATCGGCACGCCAGCAATCCCCAACAAAATCGTGGTGTAGGAACCAATGGCCAAAAAGCCGACATGGCCAAAGTTAATTAGCCCCGTATAGCCCCAGTGCAAATTCAGCCCCAAGCTAAAGAGGGCAAAGGTGGCAGTGAAAATACCAAGGGAAATGAGATAACCAACCATTGAGGTCCTGGAAGTTAAGGCCAATACAGCTGCGCTGTTGCGATCGCGCCAGTGGATGCAAGAATCAAAATGCCTATATTTTATACATCAATTGATTCCGGCTGTGCCCAAGGCACAACTCACCCCATTTTTTGGCACACTAGGGAGCACAGTTATTTGAGCAAGGGTGGGTGCCTGAGACTGTGGCCACCCATTTTGAACGGCAACTACAACGTCTGCGCAGTGACTTGCTGCGCCTAGGGGCACTGGTGGAAAGTGCCTGTCAACTGGCCTATGGTGCTCTGATTGAGCGAAATCTCCTCAGTGTTGAGCAGTTGATCCAAAGGGAACAAGACATTAACCGCAGTGCTCAAGAACTCAATCGCCAGGCGATCGCCCTGCTGACATTGCAAGCCGCTGTGGCAGAGGATCTGCGATTTTTGGTCATGCTTTCCCACTTCTGTCGCGATCTAGCGCTCATCGGCGATGATGCCCTTGAAATTGGCCGTGCTGCTCAAACGCTGCTACGGTACCCACCTCCACCTTACCTTGAAGACGTCCGCTTGATGTTCGAGAGAGCACAACTGCTGCTATCGGCCGCCCTATCCGCCATTGCCAATTTTGATCCTGAGGCGGGAGTAGCCCTAGCCAACTGCGATGATGCCGTCGATGCCGACTACCAACGCCTTTATGGGCGACTTTGCGCCCCTTTGAATCCCCAAGAGCCGGTGGAACTGCGCTTGATCCTACTGCTGCTGATTCGCAACTTGGAGCGCATTGGTGACCATGCGACAACTATTAGCCAGCGTGTCCGCTTCATTGTGCGGGGGGAAGGCCTTTAGGAAAAATTGATGTTTTATGCTCGCTGTGGACCTAATTGAGTCCACAACCTTTGAGAATAGAACTAGTCCTAATTCATAAGTGTTGTTGTGCCCGTGCTCTAACCTGAGGATGGGTCTGTTGGGAGGTAAGGCATGCGGTTAAGCCGTCGTTCTTTTTTGTATGGTGCTGCGGCACTGACACTGATGCCGTGGGTTTGGCAAACGGCAGGCGGCTCCTGGGCAGACTCCCTTCGTCCGTGGCAAGTACTCCTGATTGGCATTAACCACTATCCCCAGTTGGCCGGTGTGCCCCCCTTAGCGGGTTGTCTGACAGATGTTCAGCTAGTGAAAAACCTGTTGTTAGACGGGTGGGGGCTGGCGGACAGTGACATTACACTACTGACGGAACAGGCGGCAACCCTGGATGCTGTCCAAGAAACCCTAGGGGTGCTGGAGCGCTCTGGTCAGCCCCTTTTGGTTTACTTTAGTGGCTATGGCACCCTCTGGCAGCAACAACCAGCGCTGGTTTTGGCGGATGCCACAAGATCCGGTGAGGGCATCTTACCTCTTGCTGAATTACTGCGTACCAAAGGAGTACAGGTATGGCTCGATACTCGCTTTAGCCCGCCCCCCATTGAGGGGGAGATGTTGCGTTGGCGATTTGTCCCGTTGCACCCTGGAGAGACCCGTGGCAGAGGCGAAGTTTCCAAAGATCATCTCCTCTGGGCTGATTTGGGGGTAGAAACACACCTGAATGGTGTTCCTATGGGACTCTTTACTGCTAGTTTTAGCCATTATCTAGCGGCTTTGGGGGGCGATCGCCCCTTGGCAACGAGCCTGATGTACACAGCCGATGAACTGCGCTGGCAAACGGGGGCAGAAATGCGTCTGGTGAGCGACGGGTTAGCGGCGAACCTCACCCTATCCCCAGGATTTGATGGTGTAGTGCAGGGAATAGGGCGCGATCGCTCCCTACAAATCTGGTGTGGCGGCCTCAGTCCTTGGCTGTTGACCTACTGTCATCCCCACAGTCGCTGGAGCACTGCCGATGGTGGCACCGTGGTTGACATGGCGAGTTTTAATGGCCTGCTGGCCCAAGGAGTCAGCAGTCAGCCTCTGCAAGTGGGCGATCGCCTCTATGAACAACAGCGGCGTTTAGGGAAAAATCTCCAGCTGCAGGTGGCCCTCGACACCAACCTCAGCAAAATTGAGCGCGTGGATGCCATCAATGCCCTGGCCAATGAAGAAAAAGTTGCTGTCCTCAACAGCAGTGACTCCCTGCCGGATGTGGTTCTCACCAAAAGTGAGACAGCGGGCAGTTATGGGCTGGAGTGGCCAGTAGGGACGTTGTTGGAACACAGTTGTAGTGGTAGCAATGAAGCCGCCAAAGCCGGTATCCGTCGCTTGAACCCCCTACTGAATGCCCTCCTGGCCCAGAAATGGCTGACCCTAACGCTCAATCCCACCTCCAGTCAGGTGGCTGTGTGTACAACTCTTGAACAACTATCGCCAACGGCAAAACTCTTGAGCCGCCAATCCCCCCCCCGCAGTCCCAATCCCCTTCCAGATGTCCTGAGCACCAAGCTGCCAGCCATGAATTTACACAGCCCCCTCACCTTGGCCAAGGGAGATACTTGCCGCTGGAGCCTCTACAACTATGGCGATCGCCCCCTCAACATTGTCGCCCTTGCCTGGGATAGCAGTCAGGGGATGCTCCTGCTGCCGCTGCAAACGCAGTCGTGGCAGTTGGCAGTTGCCCCCGGCTTGAATATTCCCCTCTATACTTGGACGCTGAATCGCCCTTGCCAATGGCTGAAGGTCTTTATCATCAGCAGCCCCCGTCCTCTGAGCCGTTTTAGTCAACTGAGTAGCCACCCCAACCATTCAGAGCCATTCCTAATTTCTGGTGAGGATAGTCTTGCCTTGGTTCTCGGTCTGCTAGGGGATCTCAGCAGTGAACCGGAAGGGAATGAGTTTTGCTTGGATGTGCGGGAGTGGTGTACCCAAGGCTTCACATTGCGGGTGGTCTAGGCCAAGCGGCGCCGTAATAGCGGTTGGATCAGTAGGCTCATTCCTAGGGCGACAGTCAAAAGGATTAGCAGTGCCGCTCCCAAGCTCAGTGACCCCCAAGGAGCCACCATCACCACATCGCTCAACCGCCAATCGGGGTGCAGATAGACATAGCGAATTGGTTCAATGGCCAAACTGAGGGGGTTGAGGCTAGCAATCCACTGCAACCAGCGAGGCATAAACGACAGGGGCACCAAGGCGGTACTGGCAAAGAGTAACGGTAGGTTGATGACAAAAATAACGGCCAACAATTCGATGTGCCCCGGCAAGGCAAAGGTAAGACCGAGGCTCAAGGCCGTTACGCCGAAAACCAAAATCAGCACCGTTGCCAAGACAACCCCAATACCCGCTAAATTCGGTAGCCCCGTTCCTAGGAGTGCCCCCAAGCTGGCGATCGCCACCACCTGAATCAGACTTAGGGTGGTAATAAACAACGCCGAGGCGAGAACAATTGAAAACCGCGAAGCCAACGGTGCCACCAACAGCCGATTCAAAAACCCAAATTCACGGTCAAACATCACCGGCAACCCCGCATTGAGGGCACCACTAAAGGCCGTAAAGACAATAATGCCAGCGCAAAGAAACTGACCATAACTCGTGCTCTCGCCAAAGAGGCCCTGCGGCACATTTTGGAAGAGGGCACCAAAGAGGACCAGCCAAATCAAGGGTTGTACCACCCCCGCCACCAGTGTGGAAGGGCGCCGTTGCAGTTGGATAAACAGGCGACGGGTTAAAGCCAGTGTTTCCTGAACAAATTCACCTGAGAAAATACTGGGAACAGCCGTTGCTGCAGCGGTGCTCATAGGGCAACTCCAAGATTAAACCTACTTTCTAGGTTAACAATGCCTCTAAACCTTGGCGGTAGCTTTCCTTTCGCTCTTTTTCGGCTTTGCTGGTGCCACCTGCATTGCCCAATTGCGGGTGAGGAGCATGCGTGGATGAATTAAGCGATGCTGATCAATCAGCCACAACAGCGTGCGATCGCACACTCGCCACACCGCCTCCTGTAAATTTTGGTGAGCCACCTTGCGCAATTCCTCGAGCTCCACCGTCTGGCCCCGCCCTGGCTCCAAGCTATCCGCAAGAAACACGACACAACTCAAGGCATCCATTCCGGCTTGACCCAAGGTGTGATTGGCGATGGCTGCTAAGACCTGCTCATCAGTCACACCAAATTGCTGCCGCGCCACCAAAGCACTGATGTCGGCATGGAGCAAATGGGGATCTGCTTCGTCTACCTCTGTAATGGGTAGCCCCGCCTCCCGTGCCATACTTAACAATCGCTCTGGAGGAAAGTACTTCGCCAAATCATGCAGTAATCCAGCCCAAGCAGCGCGATCCACATCCAAGCCATGGTGTAGAGCTAGCTCCGCCGCCATTGTTTCCACCCTCAGGATGTGCTGTAGTCGTGGCGCAGGTACATTTGCCGTTAGCCAGGCCAAAACCTGCTGGCGATCGCATAGGAAGTCCTTCGGACTAGCTGTCACAAGCGGGGTCATAGCCAAAGCCACACCAGGGAGGATGAAGTGCTACCCTTGTAGTATAGCAAAGGCTCTTTTCACAAGCTTGGAAGAGCTTCAAAACAGTCAAAGCCCCTGCCGGAAAGGATCAGCTTTCTCCTTATGCATCCCAATACTTTAGAAAAGGGCTACAGGCTTCCTGTCAAACTTCCGTAATTTCACGGATAGGGTGAGGCAAAGAAAAAAGAGTATCGTAAAAGAACAGCGTCATTTTGTGAAAACTACTGAGTTATGCTAGCGGTGGGGGCATCTTTCTGTAAGCTTTGACTTCAAAAAAAACAGGTCACCCTATCTCCCTTCCCCCCTTGTTGAACGTGCTGTTCATCTTCTTGGCTGCTTATGAGTTACTGCCTAAATCCGAACTGTACCAAACCGGACAACCCTGACAATGTCGATGTTTGCCAAGCCTGCGGCAGCAAACTTTTACTCAATAATCAATACAAGGCAATTAAAGTTCTAGGGCGAGGGGGGTTCGGCGCTACCTTTTTGGCCATTGATACGCAACTGCCTGGCAATCCCACCTGTGTGATTAAACAGTTGCGACCAGCAGCCACAGCTCCCCACATCATAGCGATGGCGCGGGAGCTTTTTTTGCGGGAAGCCACCACCTTGGGTAAAGTTGGCAATCACCCACAGTTGCCTCGGCTGCTCGGCTACTTTGAAAATGAAAATGAATTTTACCTGATTCAAGAATACGTGGGTGGCCTTACCCTGCAACAGGAGGTCAAGCGCTTTGGCCCCAAAAGCGAAGAAGAGGTAAAGCAGGTTTTGCAGGAAGTGCTCCCCATCCTTGATTACCTACACACCAATGGTGTCATTCACCGCGACATTAAGCCGGCTAATCTCATCCGCCGTGATATTGATAACAAGTTGGTGCTTATTGACTTTGGGGCGGTAAAAGACAAAGTTACGCAGGCTATGGTGGAAAATGCCCCGGAGCTATCCACATTTACCAACTTCGCAGTGGGAACCCCCATGTATGCGCCGCCAGAGCAAATGGCCATGCGTCCGGTCTATGCCAGTGACATTTATGCCCTCGGGGTCACCTGTGTCTACTTACTGACTGCTAAATCCCCCAAGGAAATTGAACGGGATCCGCGCACGGGCGAATGGCATTGGCAGCGCTACGTCAAAAATATTTCCCCTGCGTTTGCTGCTCTCCTTAACAAAATGCTCCAGGATGCGGTTAAAGATCGCTACCAAACCGCCATGGATGTCCTTGCGGATCTGCAACTACTTGAGTCCAAACAACCAGCTAGTGTCGCTGCTCCTACTGTTTCCGCAGAGGATGATGACCTCAGCAATGCCCTTTCGACCCCGCCGACCCAAGGCCGCCCCCCTGTGCCTGAAGCACCTAAGCGCTCCAGTTATGCCTCATCGGTGAGTCAAAATGCCCAAGCGGCGCGAGTGCGCCAATCACGGATGACAGGGACCCAATTGGGAGGCCCACCGGTTGTCGGAACTGGCCCCGGTCAACACCTCCGTGCCAAAGTCACACCACGGATGACAGCGGCACAGGTGCTCACAGCCTATAAACGGGGAGAGCGAGATTTTATCGATGTCGATCTCTCCAACGTTGTTCTCCGCAATGCGGATCTGGCGGGGGCTAACTTTGCCAATGCCAATTTTACCAATGCAGATTTGAAAGGCTGTATTCTTGCCAATGCTGTCTTGCGGGAAGCCAATTTTCAGGGAGCTAACCTGAATGATGCCAATCTCTGCGGTGCCTATCTGGTGCAAGCCAACTTTGAGAGGGCAAATTTGAAGGGGGCAAAACTACTGGATGCCTCGATCTCAGGAGCCAACTTTACTGGTGCCGACATTTCTGGAGCAGACTTTAGTATGGTCTCGGGGTTTGTTCAAGGTCAGCTCGATCGCGCCAAGAAGAACTGGTTTACAAAGTTGCCTAAATAGAGGGGCAAGTTTGCCCCCCTTCTCTTAGGACATCAAACACTTATCGGAGTCACAGCCGGCTGGCCCTGCCTCCGCCAGGGGTTGGGTATAGCGGGAGAGGGCTTCATGGAAATCATTGACCCGCTTGCGCTGAGCAACTGCAGCAATTTCCTGCTCATAGCGTTCTTTGCTAATGGGTTCAAAGGGCAGACGGGGAAATGTTTCATGGGCATCAAAGCGTGCCAAGAGTGCCGCAGAAATATACCCTTGATCCTGCTGAATCGCCGTGTAAATTGCTGTGGCAAGGGGTTCCACTTCGGCTTCCCGTAGCTCAATGGTGGCACTGGTGTTGTGGGTGGTGTAATGTTGCTGCACCTGCATATAGAAGTCAAACTGCGCTAAGGCGGAAAACTGGCTAACATCAATCGTGTCTGCCCCCGCTAGATCTGCCCAAGAGACAGCAACGGGAATTTCCACTAGCCACTCGGTACACCGCGGATCAAAGGGATCATCCAGAAGCTTACCCGTCTCATCCTTATCGGACTGGGAGGGGATGACATTGTAGCCATAGTCATAGCAAGCCATCGCCACTGCGTCGCCCTTGCGGAAGGTAATCCGCCGAATAAAGCGTTGGGCCTTTGGGGGATGCCAACCGGGAGAGGCACCCGTCAGCAGGGATTTAGTACCGGAGGGTTGGACAGTGGTACAGCGATTGGGGCGCTTGAGGCCATGTCGATCGCAATACTCCCAAACGGCCTCATGGACAATCCACCGCCAGCGTTGGAGGAAAGCGGCTTCTTGGGCTTTGAATTGGCGCCCTTGGGGTGTATCGGGGCGTCCGGCGGCCCACCATTCCAGCCAAGGCACACCAAAGGCATGGACAAAGAAATCGAAGAGTCCCGTAAAGCTGACGCCAACGATGGGATCAATGGCACGGGAGTATTGATAGCGCTCAACAACAAACCGATGGTTTAACAGGGCAGCAACGGAGAGGGCACCCGCTTTGAAGGCTTTTTCTTGGGTGGCTGTATCCGCTGGATCAATCTGATTGAGGTGAATTTCTGCAAGGTTACAGTGAAAATCCGCACCAATAATTTCCCCACAGGGATTGAGGCCATAGCGACCAAGGCGATGGGCAAGCTCCCGCTGATCCATGGCAGGCAAGAGCTTCTGCAAAAAGGCGTCCCCCTGTTGATTTTCATAGGCACGGAGAAAAGCCTGCTTCAGATGGGGTGTGGTTAGAAGATCGGCGTTGGCGCGGGCGATCGCCTCCCCTGCCCATTGAATAGCGCCTTCCCCAGAATAGAACTGACTTCGCACCGCATTGATACATTCTTCAAGACTCGGCTTCCTGTGGAAGACACGGGTATGGTTGGCCATTCGCAGAGCATCCCGCTTGGGATCGATGCGCCAATTGCCCTGCTCATCCTGCTGCCAGAGGTTTTGCTTGGCCTGGGCAAAGGCCTCATCGTCACTAGCGCCCTGACGCATGCCCGCCGATCGCCTCACATTACCCGCAACGACGACAACGGCTGCCTCGTCAATCAGCAGACAGCACTCCACAGAGGTCAACTGCCGACCCACTGCGGCATTTAACAGGACAGCACAGCGATGGTAGAGGTCTGGCAGCTTTACTGGATTGGCCACTCCGCCAAACCCCTTGAGCCGCTCACCTGTCGGACGCACATCACTGATGTCAATCGTGACCTGAACTGAACCACCGAGGTGCGGGTTGCTGGCTAGTTCAAGAAGCGTTTGGTAAGACTTCACCCAGCCTTGGCGGCTATCCCCCACTTTGATCTGGCAGGTCTGCCCCGTGAGTGTGACGGTGGTGTGCTCTTGACGCGCTTCCCTGGGGGTTTGACCAATTGCGCCGATAACGGTGACCTCTAGGCGATTGCAAATGGGAGGTAACTGAGAGATGTATTTTGGTTCCAGAATTGCCCCTGTGCCACAGCCTTGCATGGCCAAGTCCATCATGAGGCCAAAGGAATCCCAATCCACAACATTGGTGCTGGTGCAGTTGTAGGCACCGGAAAAGTTCTCGGGCTGGCGTACCCAATCGGTGCCGCCGACCCACAGCCAACGGCCAGAGGGCAGGGCCTTCAGCTCCTGCTGCATTTCCCTCAGCAGTGCCACTTCCGCTTCGGTGAGGTGCCCCACTTCCTGTAGGCCTTTGAGGGTGCGATCGCACACCTGTGGCCAACTCTCCCGCTCGCCCGCTTCATTTTGGCGGCTGTAGGTACGGTAAAACACGGGATAGGCTGTGGGGGCTGTAGTGGGGAAGCTGGTTTGGGGACGGGGAGGATTTTGCACCATAGGGTTAGGATTCAATGGCTAATACTAGGTGTAGTGTACCGAAGCCATCCTTGGCGGTCAATAAGCACTAATTATAGGGTGATCCCCAACTGCCCTGCCACACCGATAGGGAGATGCTAAGATAGCAGGAAGTTTTTGCTTTGGGTCCAGAGTCAATGGTTGCTGCTCCCTCGACCTCCTTCAGTACTGATGCCTTTGACCAAGTGGTGATGACCACCTATAGCCGCTTTCCGATTGCGCTCGTGGGCGGTGAAGGCTGTCGGGTTTGGGATGATCAAGGCCGCAGCTATCTAGACTTTGTGGCGGGCATTGCCACCTGTACCCTCGGCCATGCCCATCCAGCCTTAGTGGAGGCGGTCAGCCGCCAAATGCAAACGCTGCACCACGTTTCGAATCTGTATTACATTCCCCAACAGGGGGCATTGGCGCAGTGGTTGGTGGCTCACTCCTGTGGCGATCGCGTCTTTTTCTGCAATTCTGGTGCTGAAGCCAACGAAGCGGCCATTAAACTGGCCCGTAAATATGCCCATACCGTTCGCCACATTGCCAACCCAATCATCATTACAGCACAGGCCAGCTTCCACGGACGTACCCTGGCGACGATAACCGCTACGGGACAACCAAAATACCAAAAACACTTTGACCCCTTGGTGCCCGGCTTTGCCTATGTGCCCTACAACGACTTAGGTGCTCTAGAAGCCCTCGTGGCCTCCTTGGATCAACCGGAACCGCAGGTGGCAGCCATTCTTTTGGAGCCCTTGCAGGGGGAAGGGGGAGTCCGCCCCGGCGATCGCGCCTACTTTGAGCAGGTACGCCAACTCTGCACAGCAAAAGGCATTCTCCTGATTTTTGATGAAGTGCAAGTGGGCATGGGTCGCACGGGGTCCCTGTGGGGCTATGAAACCCTCGGTGTCGAACCGGATGTTTTCACCGCTGCCAAAGGCCTTGCCGGGGGCGTTCCCATTGGTGCCATGATTGCCAAGGAGTTTTGTGCCGTCTTTCAGCCGGGGGATCACGCCAGTACCTTTGGCGGTAACCCCTTGGCCACGGCAGCAGCCCTCACCGTTTGTGAAACTCTGGAAAAAGAGAATCTCCTCGAAAATGTGCGCGATCGCGGGCAGCAACTGCGGACAGGACTACAGGACCTGGCGGCCACCTATCCCCAACTCATTGCCGAGGTGCGCGGCTGGGGGCTGATCAACGGTCTTGAACTCCAACCCGACACCCCTCTCACCGCTGCTGAAGTCGTCAAAGCTGCCCTTGCTGAGGGGCTATTGCTGGTGCCGGCGGGGCCGAAGGTGGTACGCTTTGTCCCTCCTCTCATTGTCCGTGCTGCCGAGATTGATATGGCCTTAGGGGCAATGAGCCGCGCCTTTGCCCACCTAGCAGCCTAATACTTGAACCTCAGCAGATGAGGAACCAGAAGGTGGCCAAACTGTTTAGCACAGTCAGCGGGTTGTCTGGTCAGTGCTATTTTTTTGTGCCCTGCTGGGGCATCTGTGGTTGGCTGTGCCCTTGGTATGAGCTTTGCCTTGCCGCAGGGATGCTCAGTGTTGGAGAAATGGCTCAAAGGGCGCTGGTGGCTAGCCCATGGGTGCTGGCTTCGGAACTGATCCGCCGCTGAAACGGTAACCCTACTGTTCGAGACTAAAGCACATCCTTACGCTTTTGAAAGACCCCCACTAGTCCCAGCATCAGGGCAATAATCCCCCCTAAGCGCAGGTGATTGGCAGTAACATTGGCGTTGAAGGTCTGCCCCTGAAGACTCCAAAAGCGATCAATGAGGGCTTCACCGCTGGCGATCGCCCGCCCCCGCTGCTCTTTCCAGAGGGCAAATTGCTCTTGCCAGCGATCCATGGCCCTCTGATAGGCTTTGACCCGCTGATTGTACTCCTCGACGCGATCGCGATAGGCCTGATTCAACTCTAAGACGGACTTGGGCAGTGCCGGTGGATCACCTGGTTCCGCAGGTTGGGGGGGTTCTGGTTCATCCACAGCGGGGTGGTACTCCTTGCGCACCCCTGGAAAGTGGCAACGCCGGAAGAGGTTCTCGCCAAAGCAGGGACACTGAGCCAAAGCTTCAGGACTTCGCTTCTCCCGTACCGACTTCGGTTGCTGCCAGCAGGGATCTTGAGCCACATCCTGACCAAAGCCCAAGAGGGAAACCACATTGGCATAGCCCCAGCGGGTCAAGGTGACATCGCTGATCCAATTGCCCACTGGCCCTAGATCCTTGAGGGGAATAATGGCACCGGCAAAGGTAATCTGCGGCACCAAAAAGAGAATCGTGAGTAGAGGAGCAACCGTCTGAGTGGGGGAGAGGGCAGAAACCAGTAACCCCATTACCATGCCACCAAAGGTCACCAGAAACAGTGTCAAGTAAAGGCCAGCGATCGCCCCAATACCGAGGCTAAGATTGATCGCCAAAAACTTCATCCCCAAGAAAATGGCTGCTTGGTATAGTGCCAGGACCACTGCTGGGCCCAGCTTTGAAAAAATATAGGGCCACAGCCCCAACCCCACCATCCGCTCACGGCGATAGATCTCCAGTTCCTTAACAATTTCGCGCATCGTGGCTAGGCTGCCCACCATCACGGCAATGAGCACAGTAACAAAGGCCATCGTAAATGCCTGCCCCGCATCCCCTTGATCTGGATCAAGAATCATTGGCTTCCAGAGGACAAAATCCAAGGCTCCCAAAATCGGCGCCAAAGAGAGCATGAGAATGAGGGCCGCCCGATCCTGTCGCAAAATGGCCAAGTTTCGCCGGATGAGAATCCACCACTGCCGCCATGGTGCCACTCGGGGAATCGTTGCTTTTTGATGTTGGGGCTGGACCTGTCGCGTTGCCCCTGTATCCACATTGAGGGGACGCTGTCGCTCCACCACATAGGTTTGATACAGATGAGACTGGCGATAGCGTTGCTGCCATAGGGCCGGATTAGCTTCGCTCTCAATCTTGAGGTAAATTTCATCAAAATCTTGAACATCAAAATAGCTGAGGGCTTGATCCGGTGGACCAAAATAGGCAAGGTAGCCGCCCCGCGCCAAAAACACCACCAAATCGCAGAGCATCACATTCTTAGTGGCATGGGTAATGAGTAAAATCGTTCGCCCCTGATCCGCCAACTGCCGCAACAGCCGCATCATTTGGGTTTCCGTGCCCGGATCCAAGCCAGAAGTTGCCTCATCCAAGAAAAACAAACTGGGGCGGGTGAGCAATTCCACACCAATCGACACCCGCTTGCGCTGACCACCACTCAGTTGCTTAACAAGGACATGCCGCTGCGCTGTCAACTCCAACTCCGCCAGAACCCGGTTCACCTGTTCCTGTCGCTCTTGATCGCTAAAATCAGCGGGTAGGCGCAGTCGTGCTGCATAATCTAGGGCTTGAGCCACAGTTAACTCCCGGTGGATAATGTCATCCTGAGGCACATAGCCAATCTGGGTGCGGTATGTTCCAAAGTAGCGGTACAGATCATGGCCGTTGACCAGTACCATGCCCTTCGTGGCAGGACGAAAACCATTGAGGGCATCGAGCAGCGTTGATTTACCAGCACCACTGCCACCAACAATTGCCACAAACTCGCGGGGCAAAATTGAAAGAGAAATATCTTGAAGGAGCTTCGCCCCCTTAGGGGTGGTTTTACTGAGGTGGATGGCGTCGAGACGCAGGTTACCACTGTCATTGTGGGGAACAATGGTTTCGTCGGGGGTAAAAACAGAACTATAGGGACCAATGCGCACCAGCGCACCCGTTGGCAAGACTACAGGTTTGCGGGGTTCAAGGCGTCGGTTGTTGACAAAGGTGCCATTGGCGGAGTTGAGATCGACGATGTACCACTGTCCCTCTTGGAGATAAAGGCGAGCGTGAAACCGTGAGACGACGGGATGATCCAGCACCATATCATTGCTGGGATCGCGGCCAATGCGAACCTGCTGGCGATCGCGCAGTGGGAGGGGTCGAGTTTGCTCAACAACCTCCGTGGCAGGCATCAACAGATATGTGAGGCGCAGCGATTCCCCCACATGAATGACATCTCCCGGTGCCAAGGTATGTTCGCTCATCGTTGTGCCGCGCCAGTGAAGGCCATTCTTGCTGCCCAAGTCAATGATTTTGTAGTGATCCCCCGATCGCACCAGCTTGGCATGGTGAAAGGACACAAAGGGATGGTCAATGGTAATGTCTGCCTTTGGGTCCCGACCGAGAATCAGTTCCTCCTTGAGCAGCGGAAACTCCTGCAACCAGTGAGGCGTTGCCACCTGCAAAATTGGCGTACTAGCAGCCCCCATCACGACCGTGCCTGGCAGTTCCGTTGTTGCCCTGCCATCTGGATCGAAAATGGCTTCAAAGTCCCCAATGCGGAGGCGATCGCCCGCCTTGAGAACCACAGGGGTGCGCGGCCGCAGCTTTGTGCCATTCAAAAAAGTGCCGCTGGCGCTCCCGAGATCCGCCACTTGGTAGCCCGTTTCAGTGGGAAGAATCAAGGCATGGTGGCGGGAAATCCCCTCGCCGACAAGAATCACTTGGCTTTGGGGGTCAGTACCAATGATCAGGCGATCGCGCCCCAGTTGAATTTGCTGTCGTGAACCATCAGCCCCTAAGAGGTTGAGAATGGGCACAGCCATATCCCTTGTTTAGAAACGTTTAGAAACCCCACTTCATTTTGTCACTAGAATTTTGTCACTAGAGAAGGGGTAAGAATTTTCTATTGCGGGAACAAGAAAAAACCCTAAAGTATTATTCGTTACGAAATGATAGGTATTAGATTTGCTAGATTAGCATCCAATTCATTCAAATACTGCCATCCTGTTGCACCTTCTGGCAAAGTCTCCCAGAAATGTAGAACGACATCTTGTTGTGGGGATGTACTCATGTTGATGCACATTGAAATTATTGAAAGCAACCCCCACCTGCGTTCCCTCCTTGGCTGGCACCTACAACAAGGGGGGCACATTGTTCATCTTGCCAGTGGCTGTCAACAGGGACAGGAGGTGTTTCAACTGCGGCATCCCGATTTGGTCGTCCTCGATCTAGACTTAAATGAGGGGAATGGCTTGGCATTATGCCGCTGGCTGCACCATCAAGGCGCCGTTTTGATTTTAGTCCTGTCCGCCCGTGAAGATGAAGCGGATGTGGTGACGGCGCTGCGGGCAGGCGCCGATGATTATTTGGCCAAGCCCTTTGGGATGCAGGAGTTTCTTGCCCGCATCGAGGCCTTGGCACGGCGAGCACGCCCCTGTTTACCCAGCATCTTGAACCTAGGTGAGCTACAAATTGATTTAGTGCAGCGGCGAGTGGTAGTACGCAATGTCCCAGTGGACTTAACACCGCAGGAATTTAGCTTGCTCTATGTCCTCACCCAAATGGGGGGCACGCCTTTGAGTCGTCAGGAGTTGCTGCGGCGGGCTTGGCCAGAGGGCATTGATAACCCCCGCACCGTCGATACGCATATTTTATCTTTGCGCAAGAAAATTGAAGTGGATCCGCAACAGCCACGTTTGATTCAAACCGTGCGCAATGTCGGTTATCGGCTGCACCTTGAGCCATTGAATGGGCGCTACCCGCAGAATGGCAATAAACTTCGTCCCCCGCAATCGCCCCGCCACGTATTGGTTTAGTTGGTTTAGATCACGTATTTTTAGGCTTTGTCAACTCTGCCCCAAAATATTCTCAAATGAGCGATCCCTTTGACTGGCTAGAACCTGCCCTAAATACGCTGCACCGTGCCCATTGGTATCGCCAGCCCCTGCTCAGTGGCGCACCGGCAGCAGTAGTGAGTGTAGGAGAGCCGCCCCGTCCATTGATTAACTTTTGCAGCAATGACTATCTAGGTCTGGCCAACCACCCGCAGGTGAAAGTCGCCGCCATTGCAGCCATTCAACAGTGGGGAACCGGAGCCACAGGCTCGCGCCTTCTCAGTGGTCAGCGTCACCTCCACGCCCAACTCGAGCGGGCGATCGCCCAGTGGAAGGGTACAGAAGCTGCCTTGGTCTTCAGTTCCGGTACTGCGGCCAATCTTGGCACCATTGCTGCCCTTGTGGATCAACGGGACTTGGTGCTTGGGGATGCCTACAACCATGCCTGTCTGAAAAAAGGCGCCCACCTCAGTCGCGCTACGTTCTATGAATACCCCCACAACAATGTTGCCGCCCTTGCTCAACTCCTAGAGACCCATCGCTCCCAATACCGCCGTTGTCTAATCCTCACCGATGGTGTCTTCAGTATGGATGGGGATGTCGCCCCCCTAGAGGAGATACTAGGGCTAGCCGAGGCCTATATAGCAATGGTGCTCGTCGACGATGCCCACGGCACAGGGGTGTTGGGAACCAATGGTGCTGGTACCTTAGCCGCCTTGGGGCAATCTAGCCCGACCATCATTCAAATGGGTACCCTCAGCAAAGCCCTTGGCAGTTTAGGGGGATACATTGCCGGCTCCCAAGCCCTGATCACCTATCTGCAACACCGTGCCAGCACATGGATCTATAGCACTGGCCTCTCACCGGCGGATGCTGCTGCTGCCCTTGCTGCCCTTGAGCAACTACAAACAGATCCTTCCCTGCGCCAAGCCCTAGGGGAGCGCATTCAACAACTAGAAAAAGGACTGCAAGCATTGGGCTGCCCGGTTTTGCCCCGTCCCTTACCGACCCCTATCTTTTGCCTGCCTGCTCCCGATCCAGCCACCGTCCTCCAATGGGGTCAGAAATTACAAGATGCTGGATGTTGGGTGGCGGCGGTACGGCCACCGACCGTGCCTTTTAGTCGTCTGCGCATCACCTTAAGAGCCGATCACACCCCTGGGCACATTGAACAACTACTGGCAGCATTGGCCGCTTTATTAAAGTGCTGTTAAGAAGGGCTGACGGTCTGGCTGTGTTTCGCCTAGGCTGTAGATAGTTCTGTGAAATCGGCAAAGTGCACTAAGGAGTGAGCGATGATCACGATTTGGGTGAGCGAGCAAATTGATCCTTCTGGCTTGCTTTATGCCTGTATTGCCTGTTGTAATGAAGCACAGGCGAGAGAGTGTGTGCAGTCCTTTGAGAAAAACTTGACAACAGAACAAAAAGCTGCCGGTTGGCAAGTTCGCTTGCGTACCGTGGCCTCTTGGGATGAGGTTCCCAGTACTGCCCTCAAGCTCTCCTAATCTTTTGGCTCAGTCCTGCATAAGATTCTTGGTGGAGCGATTAAGCGAGTGGGGATATGGCCCTCCCTGCACCTTTGCTATCATAGGTGCGATGTACTCATCTTGCTTTTTCTTTGGAGGATGCCGCAGAATGGAGTTGGAAGCCCTGTTACTTGGTTTAGAACCACTCGCCGTGCTTGCCCTTGGGGTTGGTGCTGTTGCTGTTGCGCCGGTTGTGGGTGCTGTTGACTCAATGACTGGTCACAACTTGGCAGAGCAAGCTCGCAATGCGGCAAAATCAGGTTTGATGTGGGCGTTTGAAACCTATGAGAAAGCCCAGACGGCGATCGCCGAAGCCAGTGAGTCTTTCCAGGACTTGGTTGCCGAAGCGCGCTCAGAAATGATGGAGCAAAAAGCAGCAAAGGCCGCCGCTCCTGAGGAACCCCGCGAAGTGATGATTAGCTAGGTCTTGGCTCCCGATTAAACTCCTTGGGGTAGTTTTGCTGCCCCATCCTTTAATCAATTAGCGACCAGCGGGCGGAAAATAGATTACAGGAAAGTGGCAACGGCGAATGATTTCCCCGGCAAAGCTGGGGATTGATAATTCCCAAATTTTACCAACGGAACTAGAGGAAACCACAATTCCATAGATGTCGCGATCGTAAGCTGCCAACTGGGCTTCCACAACGGGACTGCCAAAGCGAATCTCTGTTTCAACGCTCAGGCCATAGCCCGTGAATTCCTGCTTCAGCTGGGCCAGGATTTTTTCTGCCTTGGGGCGCTCCTCAGCAATCCCCAGCTCCCTTTGACCCGCATCACTGATAATCCAGCAAAACGTTAGGGAAGTAATGCTCGTTTGATCTGGCTGTTGGACACCCTGCCGCAGTTTTTGGACGAGGTGCTGAGCTGAGGGACTGTGGTCGTAGGGGACAAGGAGATGACGAAAGAGATTTTGACAGCGGAGATTTAGTTCTGCGGTGGTCATGACCCACAACAGGTGCGGGCGCATAATCATGACCGGGACTTTAATCCGTTGCAGTACCTCAATGGTTGTACTGCCGAAGAGTTTCTCATCCAATAGATTGCGGACGGGACGGCTAGCCAGTACCAAGTCAATTTGATGTTTTTCAGCGGTGTCCAGAATGGCATCAGCAGGGCGGCGGTTTTCAATGATCACCTCTGCTTTAAGATCGGCTGGGACATTGGTGGGGTCAATTTTGAGTAACTCACGCGCCTGTTGCAGCTTTTCCTCCCGCAGCCGCGGCTTATCCCCATCCTCGTTTATGGGGCGGGCATGGAAAAAGATCAATTTGCGGGCACCTGCGGTTTGCAGGGCCTCAAGGTAGTGGGTGAGTTTGGGGAGGCCATCATGGAGATCTGTTGGAATCAATATGTTCTTAAACATACCAGTGCTCCCCAATGCCAGACTCTAATTGCAGATTAGCTTAGAAAGGGGGACCTGTGCTACTAGGCTTTTATGAGCATTCACCTACGGTTGCGAGGATGCCCCCTCATCTGTTGAATTCCAAGGCTATAATTTCTGAATCTGCAGTTGCCGCCGCGGACTTCAGTGGCTGTAAGGGCAACTTTTCGGAAAACCTCATCGTCAACTTCAACAGAAGTCACTAAAATAAGGATGGATACAGGATCATCATTCAATTCAACCATGTATCCACTACTACTAAATCTCTCTGAAACAAGGAGATTGTCTATTGTGATGCGATTTTCATTGAGATTTCTCTAGGGTATCGCGCCTTGCTAAGGATGATCCAAAGTGGATCAGAACGACTTTTTTGCCATCAGAGGCAGTGATAAATTTGCCCTTCTTAAGACATCGTTTAGACATTGTTTTAAGTGATTGCCATTGCCTTCTTAAACGGTGGGGAAGGGAATTTTTTGCTGCTAACTTCAATGATTGAGTTGAGGTGTTGAGTTGATGATGATTTTTACGTTGGGGCAACGTCTGCTCCGCACGCTCCTGTGGCCGGTACGGCAGTGGCTAGAGCATCTGGAAGTGCGCGATCGCCAGCTTGCCCATCGTCTGTGCCGCTTGATCCCGGCCCAGTGTCCCTTTGAACGTGATATTGTGGTTGCCAAATGGCACATTCACATTCCGCCGCTGTGCCACCTGAATCCCCTCTATGAAGAACTGATGGTGCTGCGCTACCGCGCCCTTTGCTACTTGGCGAATGAGTGCCATGAGGATATTAGTGCTTACTGTTAGCCCATAGGGGGTGCGCTGGTGTGGCGATCGCTGACCTCCTTTTTGGTGCAGCAGCGCTGTTGCTGTTGTGGTCGGGCAAGTTCCCAAACGATTTGTAGGGATTGTGCACGGCGCCTGAGGTCATGGGAAGTGCGCCAACGGCAACGCTACTGGCGGGGCAGTCTGCCCCTTTTTCCCTGGGGATACTATCAGCAAGACCTCAAGCGAGCGATCGCCACCATGAAATACCACAACCAGCCGGAGCTGGCTTACCTCTTTGGCCAATGGTTGGCCCTAAGCTGGTTTGAGGCCAAGGTAGCTCAACATCTACCCTTGCAGATTGTGCCCATTCCCCTCCATCGCGATAAATTGAAAAGCCGCGGCTTTAATCAAGCGGCGCTCATTGCCAAGGGCTTTTGCCGTACCCTAGAACTCCCCCTAGCGGCGGCGGGGCTCATCCGCCAACGGCCAACGGAGGCCCTGTTTCAGCTATCCCTCAAAGAACGCCAGGCCAATTTGGCCAATGCCTTTTGCCTTGGACACGGTCTGGAGCGACAACGCTGGCTATTGCTGTGCGATGACATCTATACAACGGGGACGACGGCAGGCAGCGCCGCCACCGTCTTACGCAATGCAGGATACAAAGTTTTGGGCATCATCACCGTGGCTGTGGCACTACCCGATCAACTGGCTGATCCCACTGTAAAGGCAACCAGCATCAAGGCTTCTGTCCACTCCACAACTGCACCGTAGGTATCCCCCGTGTGACCCCCCAACTGCCACTGAAACCATGCAGGGATCAAGAGAATTAAAAGCAGACCAAAAAGCAATTGCCCAAGGGGAAGCGGCAGCAGAAAGCTGAGGAAGAGCACAAGTAAACCACTCGGCCAAAAATCGCGGGGAAAGACACCACTGGTTTTATGGATCTGACCCGTGCCCTGGGGCTTCAAATAGGGATAGCGGGCGATCGCCCACACCTGAGCCAGGCGCCCCACCACCAATACCCAAACCAAGACGCTGCCCTTTGCCAGACTGCTTAAGCTTGTGACTTTTAAAAGCAGGATCACAATTGCGGCCATGACGCCAAAAGCCCCTGCTCGACTATCTGCCATCACCTCAAGACGCCGTTGTTGATCCCTGACAGCTAAACCATCGGCAGTGTCCATCGCACCATCCAAGTGCAATCCGCCCGTCAGTGCCAACCAAAGGGCTACCAGCACCACACTCGCCACAGGGGAGGGAACCTGCAAAAAATCCAGCAGCCACTGCACTCCCCAGAGTATTCCCCCCAGCACAGTCCCCACCCAAGGACACCACTTGGCTGCCCCTGCCAATTGAATTGGCCAGCTAGGGGAGATGGGCAAACAGGTGTAGAAGGCGATCGCCCCCAGCCATTCCTGCCAAAGGGATTTCATGGACGGGTTTGAATCTGCGCCACAGTTCGCTGCTCAGGTTTCAGGGATTGAGCCAGCCGCTGAATATCGGCAGGGGTAATGTCATTAATCGCCTCTAGGCGAGCAAAGAGTTGTTGCCAGCCACCCCCCTTTACGGCATACTCCGCCAAGAGTTTGGCCATGCCCTCATTGGACATCAGGTTTTGCAGCAGCTCCATTCGCAGTTGGGTTTTCACCCGATCCAATTCTGGTGCGGTCACGGGGGTAGTTTGCAGTGCCTTGAGTTCCTGGGCAATGCCTGCGGCAAGGGCAGCCGTTGTTTGCCCCGGAGCTGGCGCCCCATAGATGAGAAAGCGATTGGGGTATTTATTACCCGGAAACCCCACGTAGGCCTGCACATTGAGGGCAAGTTTTTGCTCAAGCACCAGGGAACGGTAGAGACGGGAGGTGCGACCGCCAGTGAGGAGGCGAGCCAGAATTTCATAGGTCAGATAGGCAGGTTCGCGCAGGGGTGGGCAGGGATAGGCTTCGATGTAGAGGGGCTGGCTTGCCAATTCGAGGGTGATTTGGCGAGGGGCTGTTTGCGGTGGTTCGGGGGGAATGGTTGTGGTCTTGCCCGTTCCCCTGGGGTAGCGACCAAAATAAACCGTTGCTAATTCCTTAACGTGTTGAGGATCCACGTCTCCCACCAGTACCATTGTCATTTTCTCGGGGGTGTAATACTGGCGAAAGAACTGCTCCACATCGGCGCGGCGCAGGTTTTGAATGTCCTCACGGTAGCCAATGACGGGTCGGCGGTAGGGATGCTCCCGAAAGGTCGTGGCCAAAAAAGCCTCAAAAAGCTGCCCTGTGGGGGAATTTTCTGTGCGTAGTCGCCGCTCCTCAAGGATGACTGCTTTTTCCTGATAGAAGTCGCGAAAGACGGGCTCCAAAAAGCGTTCTGACTCTAGGGACATCCACAGTTCCAATTTGTTGGCGGGAAAACTGTAAAAGTAACGGGTGGCATCGGCGGAGGTGGTGGCATTGAGACCTACTCCCCCAGCTTGTTGAACAATTTGGCCATATTGATTGCGAATCACATAGCGATCGGCCGCCTGCTGCACCGCCGCAAATTCTGTGATCAATGCCTGACGTTGCCGCTCATCGGTTGCAGCTTGCAGTTGCTCAAAGAGGCGATCTAGTTGGGCAAGTTTCTCTTTTTCGGCAGCATAATCCGTTGTGCCGATACGGCGGGTACCCTTAAAGGCTAAGTGCTCGAGATAGTGGGCGACACCAGTCTGGCCTGCGGGTTCATCCACGCCCCCCACATCCACATAGGTGAGAAATGCCACAATCGGGGCTTGGTGTTGCTCCATGACAATGAAGTGCATCCCATTGTCAAGATAGAATTCACTCATTTGATCCATGGCACGGTCAATGTAAGGGCGAATTGTTTGGGCATCAGCAGGCCAGCAGAAGGCGATCGCCCCCACAAGAAGGCAGAGAAGAATTTGCCAAAAGGACACTTGCCGGGGGTGTTGCTGCCGCATCAACAAACCTAGTTGGCCTCCAGCCAGTTGGCTGCTGCGTAAATATCCACCGCCAGGGGCACACGCAGGGGCACCGCCGTACTCATCACTTCAGGAATCGTGGTTTGCAGGTGTTCCCACGCCTCAGGGGGCATCTCCAACACCAATTCATCGTGAACTTGCAGCAGCAGGCGAGCCTTTTCTGGCGGCAACAGGGGTGCCAGCTTCACCATTGCACACTTGATAATATCGGCACTGGAACCTTGAATCGGGGCATTGGCTGCCGCCCGCAACAGTCCCCGCTCATAACTGCTCATCTTTAGCTTACTGGGATCGACATCGGCTAAGACTTCCACGGGCTTGCCCCGCAGGGATTGTAATTCGCGACTCTCAAATGCAAAGTAGCGCCGCCGCCCCAAAATAGTTTCCACATAGCCTTGGCTGAGGGCAAGCCGTTCCATGTGCCGCAGATAGTCAAAGACCCGTGGATAGCGATCGTAAAACCGCTGAATAAACACTTTAGCATCGGCAACACTCACGCCGGCCTCGCGGGCAAACCGCTGGGGGCCCATCCCGTAAATGACGCCAAAGTTAATAATTTTGCCCAGGCGACGCTCACTGGAACTAATATCGGTTTTTTCTAAGAGAAACTGCGCCGTGAGGCGATGGACATCCGCCCCCTCTTGGTAGGCCGCCACCAGGGCAGGCTCTTGACTCAGATGAGCGAGGATGCGCAACTCAATTTGGGAATAGTCCGCTGTCACCAGTAGCCAGCCCGGCTCTGGAATAAAGGCGCGCCGAATTTGCCGACTAAACTCGGTGCGAATGGGGATATTTTGCAGATTGGGATTGGAGGACGAGAGGCGACCGGTCGCCGTCACCGCTTGGTTAAATTCAGTATGAACACGGCCTGTGTCTGGACGCACCAGAGTGGGCAACACGTCAACATAGGTGGATTTGAGCTTGGCGAGGGTGCGATGGCTCAAAATGAGGTCAATCACGGGATGATCTCCCCGGAGTTTTTCAAGGGTTGCGGCATCGGTGGAATAGCCCAATTTCGTTTTATGGGTCTTTTTTGTATCCAGCCCCAATGTGCCAAAGAGCAGTTCACTCAGTTGCTTGGGGGAGGCCAAGTTAAAGGGTTGTCCCACAGCATCCCAAGCCTGTTGTTGCAGGGCTGCCAGTTGCTGTTCCAGTTCTTGGGAGAGTTGCCGCAAATAGTCACTGTCAATGCGAATGCCCGTAGCTTCCATTTCCGCCAGAATGGGTTCGAGGGGCAATTCCACCTCTAGGAGCAGTTGCCGCAAGCGGGGGGTTAGGTCTGCCTCTAGTTTCTCCTTGAGAAGATAGGTGGTATGGACATCGAGGCCACAGTATTGGGCCACCGTGGCTGGTGACAGGTCCGCAAGGGTTTGGTCTTTGCCGACAAGACTGCGGTAGCTTTGGGCTGGGAGGGGCAGATAGCGTTGACACAGATCCTTAAGGTTGTGGCTGGCTTCGGGGTTAATCACATAGCTGGCCAGCATTGTGTCAAATACTACCCCCCGTAATTGAATCCCCTGAAAGCGCAACACCAAGCGGTCAAATTTGGCATTTTGCAAGACTTTGGGGTAGCGATCGCCCTCCAGAATCGGTCGCAAAGCGGTGAGAGTGTCTTGCAGGGGGAGGTTCTGGCCCTCTTTGTGCCCCAAGGGCAGATAGGCCACCTGATCGGGAGCGGCTCCCCAACAGCAACCCAGGCCCACCAAGGCAGCATCGCGGGGGTTCAAGGCCGTTGTTTCCGTGTCCCAAGCCACGGGATGATTTGCATCTGTACAGGTTTCTAACTGGCTAATCAGCCATTGCAGTTGCTCTGGCGTTTCAATGAGTTGCACATTCAAGGGAGGGGGGGTATCCGTGGGCGCAAAAAACCACGTTTCCTCTGAGTCAGTCTCTAAATCGGGGAGTATGCCCCCCAAGCGTCGGTGCCACTCCTGAAGTTGCATTCGCAGGGCGCGAAACTCCAACTGATCTAATAGGTGATCCAGCATTGGCCAGTCAAAGGGAGTCAGATGCAGTTCCTCTAGGGAGAGTTCCAAGGGAACATCGTGGACAATTTGGGCCAATGTACGGGAATGGCGGGCATCGGCCTCCCCATTGATCAGCTTGGTTCTCAGGCTTAGGGGCATGATCTCATGGATGTGGGCGTAAATGTCCTCCAGGGTGGGGTATTGACTCAGCAATTGCACAGCGGTTTTTGGGCCAATGCCCTTAATACCCGGAATGCGATCGCTGGCATCGCCACAGAGGGCTTTATAGTCCACAATTTGCTCTGGCCAAACCCCCATTTTTTCCCTAACCTTGAGGGCATCAAAGGCCTCCAGACCCTGTTTGCGCTGGCCAAGGGTATTCCCTAGATACAAGACCTGGACTTGACCCTTGCGATCAATCAATTGAAAGAGGTCGCGATCGCCACTGACAATGGAGACCTGCCACCCTTGGGATCGCAAGCGGTGAGCCACCGTACCAATCACATCATCCGCTTCATAGCCCGGCTGACTCAATAGGGGCAAACGTAGGGCCCGCAGCAGAGCCTGCAAATTGGCAATATCGGTAATAAAGTCCTCCGGGGTTTCGGCACGACCTGCTTTGTAGTTTTCATCGGCGGCGTGGCGAAATGTCGGCTCCCCCAAGTCAAAGGCAATGGCTACATGGTCGGATTGCTGCTGCTCCAGAATCTCTAGGAGGCTCTTGAGGAAGCCAAAACACACACTGGTAGGAATCCCCGTAGAGGTGCGCAAGCCCCCGTCCCGCCCCTTGCTAAAAGCGTAGTAGGCACGAAAGGCCAAGGAATGACCATCAATCAGCAGTAGATTGGGGGCGGACATAGGATTGTAAAAACAAAATGGCGACGGATGACTTTATTCATTATTGATTAAAAAATCACTAAAAAATTTGGCCTAAAAGCTTGCAGGATTTCAACGGCCAAAGTCCCGGCGTTTTTGACAGAAGGGTAAAGCCACCAGCATTGCCAAGATGAGAAGGCTTTGATCCCGCCAATGGCGTTGCACATTCACGGTAAACATATACCCTTGATCCCGCTGGAAGCGACTGATGGTGCCCTGCGCTTCATTGATGGCGCGACTGCGCTGGCGATTCCACTCGGAGTATTTTACTTCCCACTCGTCCATTGCCGCCTGATAGGCTTGCAGCCGTCGGAGGTAGTCCTGGAGCGCCGCCGGATCATTGGGGGGATCGCCGGGAGGCTCTGGCTGCGGCGGTGCGGGTTCATCCACTGTGGGTACGTATTTGGAGCGAATTCCGGGGAAGTTGCAGGTTTGAAAGAGGCCGGGGCCATAGCAAAGACAAAACTCCCGCTGCATCTGTTCGGTCATTTTTTGCCGCTCTTCCTCTGGCTCCCGCCAACAGGGGTCATTGGCAATGTCATCTCCCATACCCGTGAGCTTTACCATCGCCTCAAAGGGCCATTTAATCACCGTCAGATGGTTGATGATCTGCCCCGGCAACCCAAAGGAAGAAACGGGCTGAATACCGCCACTAAAGATAATTTGTGGTACTAAAAACATTAGCACCAGCAGAGGCACAATGTTTTGGCTAGGGGCCAGGGCAGACACCAAAAGGCCCATCGCCATACCGCCAAAAATGGCAAGGGCAAAGGTGATGTACATGGCAAAGGTGACACCCCAATCTCCCGGTAAATCCACTGCTAGTTTTGTTACCGCAAGGTAGGTGGCCGCTTGATAAAGGGCCAGACCAAGGGCGATCGCCACCTTAGAGCCAAGGTAGGGCAACAGTCGCAGGCCAACCAACCGCTCCCGCCGATAAACTTCCACCTCCTTGACCAACTCGCGCATTGTCGTCATCGCACCAATCATCACCGCAATGAGACTGGTGACAAAAATCATCGTCAGGGCTTGACCCCCATTCCCCGTTTCGGGATTAAAGAGATCCCGCCGCCAAGAGACAAAATTCAGACTAGCGAGCAAGGGAGCAATTAAGAGGGTCAGCAGCAGCTGGATGCGATCTTGACTGAGGATAGTGAGATTGCGGTGGATGAGAATGAGAAATTGTTGCCAAGGGGAGATTTTGGATTTCGGTTCACTGCTGCGACCGGACTTGCCCTTGGGGGACCGCTGACTTTCATCGGGCATGTAAGCCAGCGCCTGTTGGCGTCCCACAACATATTCCTGATAGAGGCGCGATCGCCGGTAGGCCTGCTCTAGCTCTTCTGAAGTGGGGGCATGGGGGTTTTTCTCCTTGTCTAAGGCACGGTAGATGCCAGAGAAATCCTCGAGCTTGATGCCACTCAAGCGATCGCCAAAGGTGGCGCGGAAATAGGGCAGCAGTTGATCAGGGGGGCCAAAGTAGGCGAGCCGTCCGCCCTCCGCCAAATAGATCACCAGATCACACTCCCGGATGTTTTGGGTGGCATGGGTAATGATGAGGATCGTTCGCCCCTGATCTGCCAACTGCCGCAGCAAAAACATCAGGTCCGCCTCAGTGCCGGGATCCAAGCCAGAGGTCGCCTCATCGAGGAAGAAAAGACTGGGCTGGGTCAGCAATTCTGCTCCAATACATACTCGCCGCTGTTGACCCCCACTCAGACGCGAAATGGGCACATCCCGACGGTGGTTCAGTCCCAATTCTGTTAACACCTCTGTCACCCGCCGTTGGCGTTCTGCTGCAGTTGTATCGGGGGGCATCCGTAGTTTTGCTGCATATTCCAAAGCTTGGGCGATCGTCAGTTCCTCGTGAATGATATTTTTCTGTGGTACATAGCCCAATTGCGCTTGAAAGGCCTGATAGTTGCGGTAGAAATTTGTGCCATTGACCAGTACAGTTCCCGTTGTTGCTGGCCGCAATCCATTGAGGGCATCGAGGAGTGTTGACTTACCGCTCCCACTGGGACCCAGAATGGCCACAAACTCTTTGGGCATGATTGATAGGGAAATATCGTGGAGAATTCGCGTCCCTTTACCCACCACCTTAGTGAGGTTGATGGCATCCAGGCGCATGTGACCCGATTCAGCATATTGGGTCAGGGTTTCATCGACATTGAGAACAAGGCGATCGCTGCCAATGCGGATACTATCCCCCACCCGCAGTAGTGTGGGTGTTTCTACCTCACGGCCGTTGACAAACGTGCCGTTGCTGGATGCCAAGTCCGTGAGAATTAAATCGCCATTGCGGCGCTCAATTTTGGCGTGGTGACGCGAGACTGTCGGATGCTCAATGACTAAATCATTACTAGGATCGCGGCCAATCGTGAACGTGTTGTATCCCACCAGCGAAATCGTCTTCACAGGGACAGTGGGTGTGCCATCTGCCTCAGGAATGGCGAGTACCGTTGCCGTGTTGGTCAAACGCAACTCTGTCGCTGGGCTAAAGGCAATGGCATGGCGCTGGGTATCAATGCAATCAGGCAACTCCTGTCCTACATAGGTGAGAGTAACAAACTCTGTCAGAGCATAGCTTTCCCCGATTCCCAAATACGGGTGCATCGCTGGCTGCGGGTTACTGAGATCAATGACCTGAAGATGCTGATCGACAAAGCGCAACTTCAAATGGCAGGGCAGCAGTTCAGGAGTATCCACCACGACATCGCAGCCAGGATGCGTTCCCAAAAGACTAGTTTGCTCCCTTAATCCCCAACGTTGTCGCCACGTTTTTGTGCGAACTTCAACCACAGGAACTTCAGTAGGCCTACCCACCTCGAGAGTGCCGGGCTGATATTCCTGATACTGCCAAACCAGGCGAAAACGCACTGCTGAGTTGCCAAGCGTGATTAAGTCACCATTTTCTAGAGGAATAGGGGTATTGGGCACAACTGGCTGGCCATTGAGATGGGTACCTGCCTTACTGCCCAGATCAGTTAAATGTACTCTCCCTTCTTGCCATCCCAAGTAAGCATGGTGGCGGGAAACAGAAGGATCGTTGAGAACAAGGTCGTTATCAGGGGCACGGCCAATTTTCAGTCCGCCGGTGGGTAACTGGACGCCCTGCTCACTCACTGATTTGACCAGTTCTAACCACGCTGCTTGAGTCATGACCCTGGTGCCAAAGAAGCTTGATGCCAGTCAGTGTACTGGATTCTGACTGCCTTAACCAAAAGATTGGGAGACAAGTCCTGAAGTCAACATAGGTAGTACAGAACTCTGCCTAAAACACCCTGAGAGTGGGGCTGCAATCTCTGAGTATACTAATCCCTAGACGCCCGCCCCCCTTAGCAGATACTATGATACGAAGCTTACAAAGCTGATGAGATGACCTTTGCGAAATCAATCGCCTACGCCTTCGCCCTCCCGAGCAAAGCTTTCATGCGCATCCGTATGACCTATTTCCGTCTGCGGCTGGGGTACTTGGGGCCGCGTGCGCAAATTTACGATCGCGTCAGAATCGCATGGTCGCGGCATGTCCGCATCGGTGCCAACACCTCGATAGGCCCCGGCGTTTACCTGTGGGCTTCCTCGCAAGGCCATATCAGCATCGGCGAACGCTGCGCCATCGCGGCTTATACCCGCATCGTTACTCCCACGCACGATCCTGCCGCACTGCCCATCGTCGCGGTCGGCATCAATCAATCCGTCGAAATCGGC